>NZ_JBSGFD010000070.1:0-42076 GCF_053603215.1 Kitasatospora sp. NPDC004240
GCCAGGGCCGCTGGTCGTTCTCGTCGCAGCAGGCAACCTTGCGGCGCCTGGACAAGGCGTTCGCCGCGTTCTTCCGCCGTGTGAAGGCCGGTGAGAGGCCCGGCTATCCTCGCTTCCGGGGCGTCAACTGGTTCGACACCGTGGACTTCCCCAAGGACGGCGACGGCTGCCGCTGGAACTCCACCCCCCACGATCCCGTCACCCGCGTCCGCCTCCAGGGCGTCGGGCACGTCAAGGCCAACCAGCACCGGCCTGTGGTCGGCAAGGTCAAAACCGTGTCGGTCAAGCGTGAAGGCCGGCGCTGGTACGTCATCCTGACCGCCGAGCAGGCCGAGCCCGAGCCGCTTCCCACGACGGGCAGCATGGTCGGCATCGACATGGGCATAGCCAACTTCCTCGCCGACTCCAACGGCGATTTCGTGCCCAACCCGCGCCACGGCCGCAAGGCCGTCGCGAAGCTCGAAGCCGCACAGCGGACACTGTCCCGCTTCCCCCGTGTCCGCCGCGACAAGCGCACCGCCAACCACCAGCGGGCCGTCCAAAAGGTTGCCGATCTGCACCGCAAGGTGCGCCGCCAGCGTCTGGACCACGCCCACAAGACGGCTCTTGACCTCGTTCGCGAGCATGACTTCATCGCGCACGAAGACCTCAAGATCCGCAACATGCTCCGCGCACCCGTGCCCAAGGCCGACCCCGAGACGCCGGGCGGCTTCCTGCCCAACGGAGCCTCGGCGAAGGCCGGACTCAACCGCTCGATCTCAGATGCCGGATGGGGGGTGTTCCTGACGATCCTGCACGCCAAGGCTGAAAGCGCCGGACGAGACGTGATCGCGGTGGACCCTCGCAACACTTCCCGCACCTGCCCCGAATGTGGGCACGTCAGTGTGGAGAACCGGCCCACCCAGGAGACGTTCCACTGCGTTTCGTGCGGCCACAACGCGCACGCGGACACGGTGGGCGCTCTGAACGTTCTACGGGCCGGGCTGGTCCGTCGCGACGCCAACCCGGCATAGCGAGAAGCCCCCGGCTTCAGCCGGGGGAGGAGTCACGGACTCGATCACCGGCTCATGCATGTCACGAATGTACGCGGATGTCCGTCCATGGCGCTCCGGTGCCCGCTTACCCGGGGCCGTGGGTGGGTGCTTCGGGCCTCGCCCACGGCCCCGGGGTGGTCGGTCGGGGTCAGTCCCGTCGGAGGACGGCCAGGTAGGCCTTGAGGGCGGTCGGGTCGCCGAAGGTCTCCAGGTCCTCGGCGGTGCGGCGGCCCCAGAGGAGGAGCAGCAGGTCGGAGGCGGTGCCGCGGACGGCGGCGGCGCCCTTGGTGTGGTCGTGCCCGATCTGCCAGCGGCCGTCCACCGCGCGCAGGGACCACTCGCCGGGGCCGGCGGGACCGTCGGTGGCGTGCAGGTGGAGGCCGGCCTCGGGGAGGTCTGCGGAGATCTCGGCGGGGATCTCGGCGGGCAGGAAGTGGGCGAGCAGCTCGTCGATGCCGTCCGCGGCGAGGGCGTGGTCGAAGGACTCGGCCCCGCCGATCGCATTCTGGGCGTCCCAGCGGTGGACGGCGGCCTCGTGGGCCATCCGGCGCTGGATGAACCCGGCGTCCTTGCGGTCCGACCAGGTCCAGCGCGGCAGTTCCGGGTCGAGCGCCTCCAGGGTGGTGGCGAGCCGCTCGCCCGCCTCGCGGTAGCGGTCCAGCAGCCGCTCGTCGGCGGGGCGCTCGGGGCTGGTGTACTGGGTCTGCGGGTCGGTGATCGCGCCGGACGCGACGCCGGCCCAGAACTCCTGGACCTCGGTGACGTGCCAGACGAGGTCGGCGACGGTCCAGTCGGGGCAACTGGGCACGCGCAGCGAGAAGTTCCCGGTGGCGGCCTCGGCGAGACGGGCGGATTCGCGGCGGAGGACCACGGCGTAGTCGGTTCGGTTCATGGGAACGATCTAACGCACCCGCCCGTCCCAGCTCCACTCATTTGCGGCCCGCCGTGGCCGGCCCGGCAGGGCGGTGCGGCCCGTGCACCAGAGCAGGCCGGCGGTGTCGGTGGAGGGCGCCCCGGGGAAGAGCCGGGCGACCGCCGGGCCGGCCAGTTCGTCGGGCGGGGTCCAGTCCAGCCCGAACGCGGTCGCCAGGTCGTGGCCGTGGACGAGGAGTTCGACGGCGCCCATGGCGGCGAAGCCCGGCCCGTCCGAGTGGCCCCACGGGTGCCAGGCGCGGGCCTCGGGTTCGGCGTCCCGGACCACCGTGGACAGCAGCGAGGCGGCGATCCGCAGCCCCTCCAGGCAGTGCGGTACGGGCGCGGCCGGGTCGAGCGAGCCGAACAGCGTGATGTAGCGGTCCGTGGGCCGGGCGGTGAGCAGCCCCGCGTAGCCGAGCACCCCGAGGGCGAGGTGGTCGAGCGTGGCGCGGGCCGTCCAGTCACTGCCGGCCGGGCGGCGGGACCAGTCGGCGTCGGCGGCCCCGGCGAGGACGGCGGTGGTGACGGCGGCGGCCTCGGTGACCAGGGCCGGCCAGTCCGTGGCGGTGGTCGTGGCGACGTTCGTGGTGGTGCTGGCGGCGTTCGTGGTGGCGGTGGCGCGGGTGGGCGCGCCGGGGGTGGTGTTCACTTCGCGATGGCCTCGTCGGATCGGGTGTGGCGGTCGGCGCCGTGGTGGCGGCGGTGGCGTTCGGGTCTGCGCCTGATGGGCGTTCATCGATCGACGGGGACCACTCTCGTCGCGTCGGAAAGGCCCCGACAGTGGCAGGATTGCCGTTCGGCGAACCATTCCTGCCAGGGGGGAGAGCGGATGCCGAACGGAACGGCGGACGGTCCGGGCACCGTGGCGGTGGCGGTGCTCGACCATGAGGGCATCCCGCCCTGGGACCTGTACGAACTCGGCATCGCCTGCGCGGTGTTCGGCAACGCGCAGCCCGACCTCACCGAGCACTGGTACGACCTGCGGCTGTGCTCCGGGGCACCCGGCCCGCGCTCGGGGGAGCCGTCGGCCGGGGGATTCGGGTTCACGCTGAGCACGCCGTACGGGTGGGAGGCGCTGGCGGGGGCCGACACGGTACTGGTCGCGGCCGTGCCGGAGGAGTGCGTGACCGGCGGGCGCGAGATCCCGCCGGCGCTGATCGCCGAACTGCGGCGGGCGGCCCGGGCGGGGGCGCGCATGGTGTCGCTGTGCACCGGCGCGTTCGCACTCGCGGCGGCGGGCATCCTGGACGGGCGCCGGGCCACCGCGCACTGGGAGCACACCGCGGAACTGGCCCGCCGCCACCCGGCCGTCACGGTGGACGACCGGGTGCTCTACGTGGACGACGGGGACGTCCTCACCAGCGCGGGCGCGGCCGCCGGGCTGGATCTCTGCCTGCACATCGTCCGCCGCGACCTCGGCGCCCACATCGCCAACCAGCTGGCCCGCCGGCTGGTGGTGCCCGCCCACCGGCCCGGCGGGCAGGCCCAGTTCGTCGACCTGTCGGTGCCGGCGACGGACGACGACAGCCTCGCCCCGGTCCTGGAGTGGGCCCTCGCCAACCTCGAACGGCCGCTGACCGTCGAGGACCTGGCGCGCCGGGCCCGGATGAGCCCGCGCACCTTCTTCCGCCGCCTCCAGGCCGCCACCGGCACCACCCCGTTGCAGTGGCTGCTCGACCAGCGGCTGGCCCGCGCCCGGACGCTGCTGGAGGCCACCGATCTGCCGGTGGAGCGGATCGGCGAACGCAGCGGACTCGGCTCGGCGACCAACCTGCGTCGGCACTTCACCGCCCGGGTGGGGGTGACGCCGACCGACTACCGGCGGGCGTTCACCGGCCCGCGCGGCGGCGCGTAGCCGCCCCGCGGCGCGGGAACGGACACGGGCCCGGACGGCGGTGGGCGGTGGCGATGGGCCGGTGGCGGTCAGGGGGCTGGCGGCGACGGTCGGCAGTGGTCGGCGGTGGTCAGGGGTGGGCGACACCGGTCAGCGATGGCACGAACGGCGGACGGCGTCGGGTGGCGGCGGACGGCTGCGGTACGAACGGCCGTGCCGGCGCCCGCGCCACGCCGGTCCCCGCCCCTGTCGTCGGCACCTGCCAGAATGCAGGGCGTACGGGGACAGCGACAGTAGGAGAAGGTGACCGGCTCAGTGAGCACGCCAGCCGAACAGGCCGCCCAGCAGGCGGCCCAGCACGCCCAGCAGGCCATCGAGCGGAAGATCGCCGAGGAGCTGGGCGTCCGCGACGGGCAGGTGAAGGCGGCCGTCGATCTGCTCGACGGCGGCGCCACCGTCCCGTTCGTGGCCCGCTACCGCAAGGAGGTCACCGGCTCGCTCGATGACGCCCAGCTGCGCACCCTGGAGGAGCGGCTGCGCTACCTGCGCGAGTTGGAGGAGCGCCGGACGGCCGTCCTGGAGTCCATCCAGGCCCAGGGCAAGCTGGACGACGCGCTGCGCGCCCAGGTCCTCGCCGCCGACTCCAAGGCGCGGCTGGAGGACATCTACCTGCCGTACAAGCCCAAGCGGCGCACCAAGGCGCAGATCGCCCGCGAGGCCGGCCTGGAGCCGCTGGCCGACACCCTGCTCGCCGACCCCACCCGGGACCCGGCCGCGCTGGCCGCCGGGTACCTCAACGAATCGGTGGCCGACGCCCCCGCCGCGCTGGAGGGCGCCCGCGCCATCCTGGTCGAGCGCTTCGGCGAGGACGCCGACCTGGTCGGCTCGCTGCGCGAGCGGATGTGGACGCGCGGCCGCCTGGTCGCCACCGTCCGCGGCGGCAAGGAGCAGGACGGCGCCAAGTTCGCCGACTACTTCGACTTCGCCGAGCCCTACACCAAGCTCCCCTCGCACCGCATCCTGGCGATGCTGCGCGGCGAGAAGGAGGAGGTGCTGGACCTCGAACTCTCCCCCTACGACGGCGACGACGAGGGCGACCTGCCCGGCGCGAGCGACTACGAGCAGCGGATCGCCGCCCGCTTCGGGATCGCCGACCACGGCCGCCCCGCGGACAAGTGGCTCGGCGACACCGTCCGTTGGGCCTGGCGCACCCGCATCCTCGTCCGGCTCGGCATCGACCTGCGCGCCCGGCTGCGCCAGGACGCCGAGGACGAGGCGGTCCGCGTCTTCGCCGCCAACCTGCGCGACCTGCTGCTCGCCGCCCCGGCCGGCACCCGCGCCACCATGGGCCTGGACCCGGGCTTCCGCACCGGCGTCAAGGTCGCCGTCGTGGACGCCACCGGCAAGGTCCTCGCGTACGAGACCGTCTACCCGCACCAGCCGGCCAACAAGTGGGACGCCTCGATCGCGACCCTCGCCGTGCTCGCCGCCCGGCACAAGGTCGACCTGGTCGCGATCGGCAACGGTACGGCCTCGCGGGAGACCGACAAGCTCGCCGAGGACCTCATCAAGCGGCACCCGGAGCTGGGGCTCACCAAGGCGATGGTCAGCGAGGCCGGCGCCTCGGTCTACTCCGCCTCCGCGTTCGCCTCCCAGGAGCTGCCGGACCTGGACGTCTCCATCCGCGGCGCGGTCTCCATCGCCCGCCGCCTCCAGGACCCGCTGGCCGAACTGGTCAAGATCGACCCCAAGTCGATCGGCGTCGGCCAGTACCAGCACGACCTGAGCGAGGTGAAGCTCTCGCGCTCGCTGGACGCCGTGGTCGAGGACTGCGTCAACGCGGTCGGTGTGGACGTCAACACCGCCTCCGCGCCGCTGCTCACCCGGGTCTCCGGGATCACCGGCACGCTCGCCGACAACATCGTCGCCCACCGCGACGCCAACGGGCCGTTCCGCACCCGCAGGGCGCTCAAGGACGTCGCCCGGCTCGGCCCCAAGGCCTTCGAGCAGTGCGCCGGCTTCCTGCGCATCCCCGACGGCGACGACCCGCTGGACGCCTCCAGCGTGCATCCCGAGGCGTACCCGGTGGTGCGCCGCATCCTCGCGGCCACCGGCGGGAACCTGCGCGAGCTGATCGGCAACGGCACGGCCCTGCGGGCGCTGCGGCCCGGCGACTTCGCGGACGACACCTTCGGCATCCCGACCGTCACCGACATCCTCGGCGAGCTGGACAAGCCGGGCCGCGACCCGCGACCGGCGTTCCGCACGGCGACCTTCAAGGAGGGCGTCGACAAGATCGGCGACCTGGAGGTCGGCATGGTGCTGGAGGGCGTGGTCACCAATGTGGCGGCGTTCGGCGCCTTCGTCGACGTGGGCGTCCACCAGGACGGCCTGGTCCATGTCTCCGCGCTGTCGAAGAACTTCGTCAAGGACCCGCGCGAGGTCGTCAAGCCGGGTGACATCGTCACCGTCCGGGTGACCACGGTGGACGTGCCGCGCAAGCGGATCGGGCTGACGCTGCGGCTGGACGACGAGGTCGGCGGTGGTGGTCCGGGCCGTTCGGGCGGCCAGGGCGAGCGTGGTGAGCGCGGCGGTGACCGGGGTGGCGACCGGGGTGACCGGGGTGACCGGGGTGGCGACCGGGGTGACCGGGGTGGCGACCGGGGCGGTCGTGACCGCGGCCCGCGTCCGCCGCGCCAGGACCGTCGTGGCTCGGGCGGCGGCTCCGGTTCACCGGCCCCGTTGGGCAACAGCGCCATGGCGGACGCCCTGCGCCGGGCCGGCCTCGCGGGTGGTCAGGGTGGTCAGGGTGGTTCCGGCGGCCGGGGCGGCGCAGGTGGTTCCGGTGGCCAGGGCGGTGGCCGGGGCCGGTCGGACGACCGGCGTTCCGGACGGCGCTGAGCGCGTACCGGCCGGGGCGGGCGGGTTGGTGAACCCTCGACGTTCACCGGCCCGCCCGCCGTCCGCTCACGGGTGCGGTCGGCCGCCGGGCGCGGCCGCCCGGTTCAGCGGGCCGGCCGGCTGGCCGCCCCGGGCCGGTCGGCGGTGCACGGGTTCGGGCGGCTGTCGTTCCGGTCCGGCAGCCCGGTGCATAGGTCCGGCCGGTTACCGGGCAGGTCCGGTCGGCCGGGTTGCGGCTGCGGTCAGCCGCGCAGTTCCACGGCCAGCGCGATCAGCTCGCCCCACCAGGCTTCGTGGCTACGGACCAGCAGACGCTGCGCCTCCTCGGGGGTGACCGCGCGGACCTCCACGACCTGCTCGCCGTCGTCCGGGTTGGTCGGTGCGGAGTCGACCGTCACCTCGGCCCAGCCCCAGAGCCAGGCCTTCTCCGGGTGCGGCTGCCACGGCCGGTACGGCTCGGGCGCGTCGGTGACGCAGCGGTGCGCGCCGAGCCAGGACGGCGTGCCGCGCAGTCGCGCGCCGGCCTCCTCGCGCAGCTCGCGGACCAGGCAGGACTCCACGCTCTCGCCGCTCTCCCGGGTGCCACCGGGCAGGAACCAGTGGTCACGGGAGTCGCGGCAGAGCACCACGCGGTCGTCCTCGAAGCCCACCAGGTGGATGTTGGTGATCAGCTCGTCGGGCGGCATCGCGGTGGAGAACTGGGCGTCGTAGGGGCCCCAGGCCCAGTGCTGCGGGGCGTGCAGCTCCGGGAACCGTGCCACCAGCTCGGCCGGTCCGGGTGACCCGGTGGCCTCGGCGGTGACGGCGGATCCCGTGGATCCGGGGAATTCGGCAGGGGAGACGGTCCTGTTGGGCCCCCCGGCCGCCTCGGCGGCTCTGGGGCCCGGTGCGGAGGCGTCCGTCCGGTCCGTGGTGTCGGTCATCTGAGTCCTTTCGTGGATACCCCCGGCTTCAGCCGGGGGAGGAAACGAAACTCCCGTGCAGCGGGGCAGGGGAAGCCGGATCGTCGTCAAGGCGGTCCGGCGTATCGGCAGCTGACGATACGTCACATGGTCACGCGCAGAAGTGCTAACGTGTGAGCCATGGCTGTCGCTCACGTGAGGCGGGCTTTCAAGTTCCGCTTCTACCCGACGGATGCGCAGGCGGCGGAGCTGTCGCGCACGTTCGGGTGCGTGCGGCTGGTCTACAACAAGGCGCTGGCAGCCCGCACCGAGGCGTGGACGATGCGCCGGGAGAGGGTGAACTACAACCAGACGTCGGCGATGCTGACCGAGTGGAAGCGGACCGAGGAGCTGGCGTTCCTGGCCGAGGTCTCCTCGGTGCCGCTGCAGCAGGCGCTGCGGCATTTGCAGGGGGCGTTCGCCGGCTTCTGGGCCGGGCGGGCGAAGTATCCGACGTTCAAGTCGAAGAAGAGGTCCCGCAGGAGTGCGGAGTACACCACCAGTGCGTTCCGCTATCGGGACGGCCGGCTGATCCTGGCGAAGATGGCAGAGCCGTTGGACGTTCGCTGGTCCCGTCCGCTCCCGCAGGGCGCGCCGCCGTCCACGGTGACCGTGTCGCAGGATTCGGCCGGACGGTGGTTCGTCTCGATGTTGTGCGAGGACCGTCCGTCGATGCCCGCGCCCGTCCACGCGGCGGTCGGGATCGACGCCGGGATCACCAGCCTGGTGACGCTCTCCACCGGCGAGAAGATCACCAACCCGAGGTACGAGCGTGCCGACCGCGAGCGCCTGGCCAGGGCCCAACGCGACCTCGCCCGCAAGGCCGTAGGCTCGAACAACCGTGAGAAGGCCCGCCGGAAGGTCGCCCGCGTCCATGCGAAGATCGCCGACCGCCGGCGGGACTTCCTGCACAAGCTCACCACCCGACTCGTCCGTGAGAACCAAACGGTCGTGATCGAGGACCTCACGGTCCGCACCATGCTCAAGAACCACAAACTGTCCCGGGCCATCTCGGACGCCTCGTGGAGCGAGCTGCGGACCATGCTGGAGTACAAGGCCGAGTGGTACGGCCGCGAGCTGGTCACCGTCGACCGGTGGTTCCCCAGCTCCAAGCTGTGCTCGGCCTGCGGAACCCTGCGCGCCACGATGCCCCTGAATGTCCGCGAGTGGGCGTGCGACTGCGGTGCGGTCCACGACCGGGACGTGAACGCGGCGAAGAACATCCTGGCCGCCGGACTGGCGGCAGCGGCCTGTGGAGACGGTGTAAGACCTCAACGGAGCACTCCGGGCGGGCGATCGTCGACGAAGCAGGAAGTCGTCCCACCGCCGCGCTCACGCGCAGCGGCTCAGCTGCGAGGCTGAGGGGAACCCCCCTCCGTCAGGAGGGGGAGGAAGTCAACCGGTGATCGTAGTCCCGCCGGACGCGGTGGCGGGGCTGCGGCGTGAGCGAGCGTCAGATCGGCTGAATCGATCGTGACGGGGATGTCGGACGACGGTGGTGCTCGGCCGGCGCCGAACCAACTGGCGTGTGAAATCTCGGCGGTGATGTCCGGGGCCGGACCCGTGCCCGGGCCGGCCCCGGTCGGCCGGGCCTGGCGCACCCGACCACCGAGGGTGCTACGGCGTCGGCGCGGTCCTCGTCCTCCCCTCCGTCGTCCTTGCCGTCGCCGTTGCCGTGCCCCTCGCCGCCGTCGTCGTCCCCGCCGCCCTCGCCCTCGCCGTCGTGGGCTTCCGGCTCTCCGGCAGCGCCGTTCGCCGCGGGGTCCTGGCCGCACGCCGCGCGCCGTACCGGCGTCGCTGGAGCAGGTGCGGCGGTCTGGTCGCCGTCCCCGGGGCCTTCGCCGCGCAGGCCCCGCCGGCCGCTCGTCCGGGGGCGGCCCTGCGCGGCCCACCGGTGATCCGCGGGCCGCGTCCGGGGTGCGCACCGTACGTGGAGGTCGAGTTCATGAGCCGTCACCTGCCTGTTCTCGGGTTGCGGGGGAACGCGGGCGCTGAGCCCCGCCGGATGCCGGGGTGTTGATCCCGGCATGGCGTGATTGTGCACCGTGACCGCGCGGTTGCCCAGCGCAATCTTCCGGCCTGTGGATAACCTCGGGGATATCGAGTGATCGTCCGATCTTCGTCTGCGGCATCATGTGCTCCGGAGGTGTGGAGAGCCATGAACATGAACGATCGGACCGCGCAGGCCCTTCGGCTGTTGCTCGCCCGGATCGACGAGCCGACCGGCCGTCGGGTGGCCGACCGGCTGAGGCTGGCGTACGACGGGCCGGCCGGGCTCTCGCCGGAGCAGGAACCCCGCTGGACCTTCCCCACGGTGGTCGAGGAGCCGACCACGCCGGTCTCGGTGCTGTACTGGATGCTGCTCAGCGGCGACCGGCCCGTGGCCGAGTGCGTCGTCCGCGGCGAGCGACTGCCGATCGGGCTGCGCCACGACCTCGCCGAGGGGGTGGTGCCCGGGCTCCGGGGGTTCGCGGCGGGTTCCGCGCGGACCGCCCTGCCGCTCGCCGAGGTCGTCGGGCGGCTGCGTGCCCTCGCCGGCTCCGGACAGCTCAAGGCGGCCCGGGCGGTGGTCGGCGAGATCCGTTCCGCCGACTGGCCGGAGATCGCGCGGGAGGACGCCGAGCGGGCGTTCCCCGGGTTCGCGCGCTGGGCGCTGCTCCAGCGGGTGGACTGCCCGGACGGGCTGCGCGAGCGCCTGGGATCCCACCCCCGGTACCGCAACCGGGTGCGCCAGGCCGGGATCTACGTCGGCGGCCCGGTCGAGTACCTGACGGAGTCGGGGCGGCCGGCGGCCGAGGTGCTGAGGGTGCTGGGGCTGGGGGTCCGGGCCTTCCCGGAGCGGCTCGCGGAGACCGACGCGGTACTCGGCCCGCTGGTGACCGGGGAACTCGGCGGGCACGAGGACGCCTGGGCGGTGCTCGCCGAACTGCTGCCGGGGTTCACCGGCACCGTCACCGAGCTGATCACCACGGCCGGCGCGGTCGCGGGCGGGGGCGGCTGGTAGCCCGGCCGTCGCGGGTGGCGATCGGCCTGACCCGGTCGCCACACGTTCATGCTGCGACAGATCAGGTCCGGTACGGGCGGGGTCGGTCGGATTCGAACCGACGTGTTCTGGATCCGGAGTCCGGTGCGCCTGCCTCTGCGCTACGACCCCGCCGTGCCGATCACCATACAACTCCGCCGGACGTGTGAGTTTCTCGAAAACTCGCGCGACCTCTGTCAGTTCGCTCTGCTAACACTTGGCCCAGCCCGCTCCACGGCCGCCCGTACGGCGCCGACCCGGAGCGGGGGAGATCCGACCTGCCACCCCGCGCCCCCGGAGGGAGCCCACCGTGCACCGCACCCGTGTCAGCACCCATGTCGTCGACCTGACCGACCGTCGCGCCCTCCTGGCCTGGCGGCCCGCCCCGCCCGAGACCGTCGAGGAGGCGCGCCGGCTCAAGGAGGCCGCGCTGCTGGACTTCGGGCTCAACCAGTCCGCCGTGGCCTCCTGGCTCTACACCAAGTGCCACCACCAACTGCCCACCACGGCCGTCGACACCGCCGCCGTGGTCGCCTCCGGCGACGGCACCTGCCTGCTGCTCTACAACCCGCGGTTCTTCGTCGACATCGGCCTCGAAGGGGTGCGCTTCGTGCTGTTCCACGAGGCACGGCACCTCATCCAGCGCCACCTCCTGGCGGAGCCCGAGCTACGCGCCGACCCGGTGTTCACCGTCGCCACCGAGGTGATCATCAATCATGTCGCGCTGGCCCGGCTCCCCGGCAGCGGCCTGCCCCGCCGTGACGGGCGTCCGGTCGGCATCGACCCCCGCGAGGTCCACCGCGACTACACCGACGACCTCACCGCGCAGGGCCTGACCCCGCTCGACTACCGGGCGTTCACCGCCACCGACCTGACGGCCTACGGGGAGCTCAAACGGATGCGCAACCCGCCCGTGCCGGCCGGCCACGAGGGCTGCGTCCACCTCGACGACGCCGACCTGCCGCTGGACCAGGGCACGGTCGACGAGATCGCCCACTCGGTGCTGCTCAACACCCTGCTCGCCGCCAGGCGGGGCCACCGCACCGCCGAGCAGGAGCTCGCCGACCTGATGAACAGCACCGCGGGCTCCGAACGGGCGTCGCGGATCTGGGGCGGCCTCGGTGCCGGCGCCGCCCGGGGCCGCACCAGCGGGACCCGCCGGGTCGACTGGTGGCAGCGCTGGCTGGTCGACGTCCTGGCCTCCAAACTGGCCGACGGCGAGCGCCTGGTCTACCCGAAGAAGCGCGGCGCACTGCTCGCCGCCCTCGGGCACGACCCGATGCTCTCCCGCCGGGGCCCGGTCCGGCGCAAGGTGCTGGCCATCGCGTACGACACCTCCGGCTCGATGCCGAACGCGGTCGTCGACTGGCTGACCGAACTCGTCGGACGGATCGACGGCGTGGAGGCACACTGGCTCTCCTTTGATGGCGTCGTGATGCCCTTCAGGCCCGGCGAGCGGGTGTACGGCGGCGGGGGCACCAGCTTCCGGGCCGTGGCCGACTACGTCGAGGGCCGCACCGCCCTGCGCGACGGCGGCCGCTTCGAGGAGATCCCGGACGCCGTCATCGTGCTCACCGACGGCTACGCGCCCGCCATCACCCCGGCCGAGCCGGAGAAGTGGATCTGGCTGATCACCCGGGGCGGCGACGACTGGCCCGAACACCACCACCCGCCCATGGCCTGCCACCGCGTCACCACAGGAGCGACATGACCACCGCGACCCGCGCGAAGGCGTGGCACGCCACCGCCACCTACCCCGAGCCGCCCGAGCGGCGGCCGACCGCCGACGGGTGGCCGGCCGGCCCCGCCAAGCTGACCGCGTTCATCGACGCCATGATCGAGCTCGGCCAGACCGGGCAGATTTTCGGCGAGCACGGCATCGGCAAGACCGCGACCTTCTTCTCGCACGTCCCCGCCGCCCACCCCGGCACCGAGCTGGTCTTCGTCCCCGCCGCCAACCTCACCCCGGACGACCTGCTGGCCAACGCCCCCGTCCGGGACGCCGCCACCGGTGAACTCGTGCTGCGCCAGCTGGTGATGAGCCAGCTCAAGCCCGGCCGTCCGTTCGTGCTGCTGATCGACGACTCGCTCCAGGCGGGCGAGACCATCCAGGCCCAGTTGATGCAGATCGCCTGCAACTGGACGCTCGGTGAGCACGACCTGCGCGCCCTCGGCTGCGTCGGTGTCTTCCTCACCGACAACGAGTCCCTGGCCGAGACCAGTGCCCGGCGCAGCGACCTGGCCATCCTCGACCGGATGGTCACCGTCCGGCTCACCGCCAACGACACCGACTGGCGGCTCGCGCTGGCCGCCCGCCACCCGGACCGCGACCTCAAGCCGGTCTTCGCCGTCTGGGCCTCGCTCACCCCCGGACTGCGGGAGCTGCTCTCCCCGCGAACCCTGGAGCACGTGCTCGCCAACGCCCGCGAGGGCTTCCCCCTCGTCTGGGGACTGCCCCTGGTCAACGGCGAACGGCTGCGGCTGGCCGAGCCCGGCCCGGACGGCCGGCCCGGGAACGACCGCACCCACGAGATCCTCGACCGCATCGCGGCCGCCCTCGGCGTCGCCAATCCGGCCACCGTCACCGACCCGGTCCGCAAGGTGGTGCGGGCCGCGCTGCGCAACCGCTGGGCGGTGCTGCTCCAGGGCCCGCCAGGCTGCGGCAAGACCGAGATCGTCCGGCAGCTGGCCCGGGAGGGGCTCGGCGGGCGCGAGCCGCTGTACTTCTCGCTGCCCGTCACCAACGTCGAGGACCTCTGTGCCCCCATCCCCACCACCGACGGCACGCTGGACAACCTACTGGCGGCGGGCTTCACCGGGGCCGAGCCCAAGGTCATCGTCTGGGACGAGTACAACCGCCCCAAGGACAAGGCCGCCTTCGCCAAGCTGATGGAGATCACCCAGGAGTGGTCGCTGGCCGGGCACCGGATCGAGGGTCTGCGCGCCCAGATAGCCCTCCAGAACCCGCCCTACCACCTCGGCCGCAAGCTCCTGGTGGCCCGCAACAACATCGCCCAGGCCACCAGGTTCACCGTCTCGCTGGAGGTCGACCCGGCCGACATCCCGGCCAACGAGTGGCTGATAGCCACCTACGGCCCGGTCGCCGAGACCGTGCTGGACTGGTGGAAGAACGACATCGACGAGGACGGCCGTGCCTGGATCACCAAGCGCACCATGGAGCGCCTGATCAAGCTGCACCGACGCGGGCTGCCCCTGGAGATGGCGACCGTCTACCTCGGCGACGGGGAGTACGCACCCGTCCCGCTGACCGCGCTCGTCGACCGGCTCGCCCGCCGGAGGGTGACCGGGCTGCGCGAGATCCTGGCCGACGTCCCCGGCTGGGAGCTGCGGCTCAAACGGGCCGCCGGGGAGTCCTCGGAGGGAGGGAACGACACCGACCTGGTCCACCAGGCCATCGCCAACGCCGAGTTCTCCCAGCTGCGCAAGCACCGCGCGGGGATAGCCCGGCTGGTCGCCCTGCTGCCGCCCAAGCTGTGCTCGACCTACCTGGTGGGGGCGCCGGCCGAGCAACAGCGCTACTGGATCGAGGTGTTCGCCAAGATGCCACGCAAACGCTGACGGACGTCCGGGCGTCCGGCGGGTGACCGGGGGAGCGCGGATCGGGGAGCGGCGGCCAGAACCGGACGGGTGTGCGAGGCGTCCGTTGGGGTGTGATCAAAGCCGTACTGGACGCCATCCCGCTGTTCTGGCCGGGGGTGTTGTGCTCGCTGGTGCCGGCCGCGCTGCTCAACCGACCGGTGGGGCGGCTGCTGCGGGCGCACTGGGCGGTCGGGTTCATGCTGCTGCTCGCCCTCGGCGGGGTGGCCACCCTCACCCTGCTGCCCGACACCCGGGGACCGTTCTGGGAGAACTCCCGTTACGCCGTCCAGCAGTGCACGCTGACCGGCGCCGGACCCCGCCCGCTCGCCGAGCTGACGACGATCAGCCAGAACAGCCTCAACGTCGCCCTGTTCATCCCGGTCGGCCTCGCCGCCGCCTGGGCCGGCACCCGGGTACGGGCCGCCGCCGTCCTCGTCGGCGCGGCCGCGCTGCCCTTCGCGGTCGAGTACCTGCAGTACGTCGTCCCGGCGCTCGGCCGCGCCTGCGACGCCCAGGACGTCTGGGACAACCTGTTCGGCCTCGCCCTCGGTGCGACGGCCGGCCTGCTGTCCGGCCCGCTGGTCCGCGCCGGCGTCCGGGCCCACCGGGCGACCGACCCCGGACTCTCCGGCAGGCCGTAGGGGCGGCCCCGGCTCCGTGGCCCGGGCCCGCGCGCCCCACGTCCGCCGCCCGGCTCCCGACTCCCGACCGGCAACCGGCCCCCGCTCCGCCTTCGGGCCGTGCGTCAGTCGGCCTCCGGAGGCGGCGTGCGGTGGACGCTGCGGATGGCGGCGACGGCCGCGGGCACCTCGGGCTCGGGCACATCGGCGCTCAGCGCGTCGAGGCGGCGGCGCACGCTGGTCGCGATGCCCTTGCCCAGGACATACCGGGTCGGACTGCTCGCCCGTTCGGCACCGGCGAGGAGGGGGAGCGCCTCGCGGCTGCGCAGCCCGGTGTAGGCGAGGACCAGGTGGCGCAGCCCGTGCGGACCGGTGGCCAGGGCGTCGGCGATGGCGGCGGTCGCGTCGGCGTCGAGGTGGTTGGCCGCGGCACCGAGGGCGCCGGCCGCCCGGACCCGGCCGAGGTCCAGCAGTTCCACCCCCGCGCCGGCCGCCGCCGCGACCAACCGGGCGGCGGCCGGCGGACCGATGCCCGAGCTGGCCGCCGAGAGCCGGCGCAGCCGCCCGTACGGGGCGGTGGTCAGCGCCTCGGCCAGCACGTCGGCACCGGCGTCACCGAGGCCGGCCGCCGAGACGTACAGCTCCTCGATCGCGCCGGCGGTGATCAGGCGGGCCACCTGGACCGCGCCGGCCGGGCCGAGCGGGTTGCCGCCCAGGTAGAGCCGTTCGAAGGGGCGGCCGGGGTGGAAGCCCACACCGAGGACGGCGTCGACCAGGACACCGAGTCCGGCCGGGTCGAGGCCGGTCTGCACCAGGTCGAGGGTGCGCAGTTCGGCGGCCGCGTGCACCAGGTCGGCGGCGGCGTGCCCGCCCGCGCCGCCCAGCGGGTTGCGCTTGAGCCAGAGCGCGTTGACCACCTGCGGCGAGGCGTGCAGCCGGTCGGCGATCCGGCAGGCGCCGGCCGCGGTGATCCCGTTGCAGCCCAGGTAGAGCGTCTGCACGTCGCTCCCGGCGGCGTGCCCCGTCACGGCGGCCGCGCCGTCGTCGCCGAGACCGTCGGTGCCCAGCAGCAGGTGCCGCACCGGGCCGCCCGACACCTCCGCGCCGGGGGTACCGGGGGTGCCGGCGGTGCCGTCCGCCCGGCGGGGGAGCGCCTGCGCGACCAGGACGGCGCCGTCCGGCCCGAGTTGCTGCTTGCACAGGTCGAGCCGGCCGTCGGGGAGCGCGGTGCCGGCCGGGAAGTCGAGGCGCCGTTCGGCGGTGCGCCCGCTGCGCAGCCAGCCGAGCAGCGGCTCCAGGTCGACGGTCGGGCGCGGGACGATCGAAGGGATCCCCGCGTACGGCGGCAGCGGCGCCGCCGACGACATCGGGCCCTGTGGCCGTGCCTGCGGCCGGTCCTCGGGGTTCACCACTCCGCCTCCCGGTAGTCCTTCAGGAACACGCCCGACACGGGCGCGCCCGCCTCACCCCGGACGATGGGGTCGTAGACCCGGGCGGCGCCGTCCACGATGTCGAGCGGGGTGCGGAAACCCTCCGTCGCGAGGCGGGACTTCTTCGGTGCCGGGTTCTCGTCGGTGATCCACCCGGTGTCGACCGCGCACATGTGCACGCCCTGGGTGGCGAGTTCGGCCGCGCTGGTGCGGGTGAGCATGTTGAGCGCGGCCTTCGCCATGTTGGTGTGCGGGTGACCGGCCGTCTTGTTGCGCACGGCGAACCGGCCCTCCACCGCGGTGACGTTCACGATGTAGCGGTTGGCGTACGGGGAGGCGAGCAGCAGCGGCAGCAGCCGGTCGCAGAGCAGCGCGGGCGCGAGGGCGTTGACCAGCTGGGTCTCCAGCACCTCGGAGGGGTCCAGCCCGCCGAGCCGCGCCGACCAGGAGTTGTCGTGCGCGAGGTCGGGCAGCAGCCCCGCCTCGTCCGTCCCCCACACCGTGCCGGCCCCGCCCACCTCCGGCAGGACCACCCCGGCGCCCGCGGCGGTGCCGCCCATGACGCCCTCGCCCACGGCACCCTCGCCCACTGTGACCTCACCGACCGCGGCCTCGCCCATGACGCCCTCGCCCGCCTCGCCGGTGCCGTCCGCCCGGACCTGGGCACCCTCGCCCGCCGGGGACGCGAGCTCCGCGGCCGGCCAGGCCGGGGAGAGCGCGGGCATCGGGCGGAAGCCGGGGGCGTGCGTGACGGTGCCGGCGTCGGCCGCGGGCAGTTCGGTGTGCTCGCCGGCGGCCAGCAGCGCGTACGACTCGGGCGGCCGCCGCAGGGTCTGCGCGGCGTTGTTGACCAGGATGTCCAGCGGGCGGCCCTCGGCCCGGAGCCGTTCGGAGAGTCCGAGCACCTGGCGGGGGTCGCGCAGGTCGATGCCGACCACCGTCAGCCGGGGCCACCACGTCCCGCTGCCGGGCTCCGCCCGGAAACGGCGCACGGTGTCGTGCGGGAAGCGGCTGGTGACGATCAGTTCGGCTCCGTCGCGGAGCATCATCAGCGCCAGCTGGAAGCCGATCTTGACGCGCCCGCCGGTGAGCAGGGCGCGGCGGCCGTGCAGGTCGGTGGAGAGGCCGCGGCGGGTGGCGTTGTCGGCCGCGCAGTCCGGGCAGAGCAGGTGGTAGAAGCCGTCCACCTGGCGGAACATCGTCTTGCAGACGTAGCAGCGCCGGCCCTGGCGGAACTCGCCGATCGGCGCGGGCCTTCCTCCGGCGGGCAGTTCGAGCGGGGCGTCCTCCCGGCGGTCGCGGTGGCCGGTCGCGGTGGCGGCGACCAGTTCGGCGTCCGTCGTCCGGGCGTCCTCCCGGCGGTCCCGGCGGCGCTGCTTGCGGCCCTCCCGGACGAAGGACTCGGCCTCCCGCTCGGCCCGTAGCCGCGCCGGGTCGTCGGCGGGCAGGGCACGCAGTCGCCCGAGGGTGCGGCTGAAGGCGGTCAGCTCCTCGGCCGGCAGGCCCGTGGCCATGATTCCCTCCGCCGTCACCGCCGGCCGTCCCTTCCCTGTACCCCTCCGCCGGACCGCCCCACGCGCCCCGACCACCCACGCGCCCGATCACCTGTGCGGCCGTGGACCACCCGTGCGCCCGTCATGCCCCGCCGTCCGTACGTGCCCCGTGTCCGAAGGACGTGGACGGCGGCCCGGGCGCGAGTGATCCAGGAGAGGATGACGCCGACCTCGGCGGTCCCGACCGGATTCGAACCGGCGTGTACTGGATCTGGGTTCCAGTGCGACTGCCTCTGCGCTACAGGACCTGGCCTGCCCAGAGGACCGGATTCGAACCGATGTGTCCGCCCTGACAAGGCGGTGCGCCTGCCTCTGCGCTACATCCGGGCATTGCAGCGGACTCTACCGGGTGCCCGGAACGGCAGGTCCGCCCGGGTGGCCGGATTCGAACCGGCGTGGCCGCCTGAGCAAGGCGGTGCGACTGCCTCTGCGCTACACCCGGGCGGCGGACGGGAGTCTACGGGCCGCGGAAACGCCCGTGCGCCCGCCGGAGCCGTCTTCGTAGGATGATCGCCGCCGGTCGATCACCGGCCCGGCCGGCAGCAGGGCCGACCACAGAGGGACCGACCGACCGGACGAACGGGGAACGCAGATGGTGAGCGCAGGGGCGATAGCCGGGATCGCGATGGTGTCCCTGGGCATGGTGCTGACCCCGGGCCCGAACATGATCTACCTGGTCTCCCGCTCGATCGCCCAGGGCCGCCGGGCCGGGCTGATCTCGCTGGCGGGCGTGTTCACCGGCTTCCTGACCTACCTGTTCGCGGCCACGGCGGGCATCGCCGCGGTGTTCGCGCTGGTCCCGGAGGTCTACCTGGCGGTCAAGCTCGCGGGTGCGGGCTACCTGCTCTGGCTGGCGTGGAAGGCGGTCCGGCCGGGTGGCGGTTCGGCCTTCGCGCCCCGGGAGCTGGAGTCGGACCGGCCGGCCAAGCTGTACGCGATGGGCCTGCTGACCTGCCTGCTGAACCCCAAGATCGCGATCCTCTACATCTCGCTGCTGCCGCAGTTCGTGGAGCCGGAGCGCGGGCACGTCGCGGTGCAGAGCCTGCTGCTGGGTCTGACCCAGATCGCGGTCGGGGTGGGCGGCAACGCGATGTTCGTGCTGACGGCCGGCTCGGTGGCCTCGTTCTTCGCGAGCCGGCCGTTCTGGCAGCGGGTGCACCGCTGGCTGATGGGGACGGCGCTGGCGGGCTTCGCCGTCCGGATCGCGGCCGACCGCTCGCGCGCGGTGCTGGTCGCCCCCTGAGTCACGTGCCGCTGCTCCACGTGCCCCTGAGCCATGCGCCGCTGCGCCATGCGAGTTTCTGGGTCACGCGCCGTTGAGTCACCCGAGCCCCTGAGCGACCGGACCCACCGAGCCCCTCCCGTGAACGCGCGGACCCCGGGGCGCCGCAGCCGCGGCCACCCCGGGGTCCGCCGGTCGCACCGGGTCCGCGGCCCCGGTCAGCCGCCGTACTGCGCGAAGATCTTCGCGAACTCGTACGGCTGCTGCGTGATGTTGGTGCACTTGAACAGCGAGCCCGTGCACGCGTTGGCGTCCCGGGTGGTGTCCCAGTAGGCCAGCATGCCGAGGTGGTGCTGCTCGGCGAAGGCGACCAACTGCTGGGCGTCGGCCTGGTTGTAGACCTGGTGGTCGTCGTTCTCCCCGATCATCGGGGTGACGCCGACGGCCGACCACAGCTGCGCGTCGGACTTGGCCGGGAAGAGCGCCTTGAGCTGGCCGTACAGGGCCTGCGCCGCCTGGATCGCGGCGTCGCCGTAGTCGGCGCCGGCCCGGTAGTAGTCCATGGCCATGATGTTGACCAGGTCGACGTCCACGCCGGCGTCCCGCGCGGAGCGGACGATGGCGACGCCCTCCGCGGTCAGGCCCTCGGGCAGGACGGGCAGGGTGAAGGAGACCCGCAGGCCCGGGTTGGCCTTCTGCAGCTTGGCGAGCGCGGCGGAACGGCGTTCGTTGGCGGCGGTGTCGGCGATCGCGGCGCCCTCGATGTCGAAGTCCACGTACTTCAGGCCGTACGCCTTCACGACGGCGTCGTACTCGGCGAACAGGGCGTCCACCGTGCCGCAGGCGGCGGCGAGTTCGGTGCCGCCGGCGCCGCCGAAGGAGACCTTGACGTCACCGCCGGCCGCGCGCAGCGCGTCCACCTGGTCCTTGGCCCAGCCGGTGCGCGGGTCGTAGGCGTTGAACCAGCTGGCCTTGCAGCCGACACCGGTGACGAAGCCCATGGTGAAGGACTTCAGGGTGCCGGCGGTGGCCATCGAGGGCAGCGACGGGGTCGGCCAGGCGCCCATGTCCACGTACGGGGCCACCGGGACGCGGCCGGCCGGGGCCGGGGTGGAGCCGGCGGTCGGCGAGGGCGTGCCGGGGGAGCTCGGCGAGGGGACGCCCGGGGAGGAGGAGGTCGGCAGGTGGGTGGGCCCGGTGCCGCTGGGGCCGGAGAGCACCACGTCGTCGGCCAGGTAGGCGCCCTGCCCGTACCAGCCGTGCAACTGGACGGTGACTGCGGTGGTGTTCGGGCCGGTGGTGAAACTGGTGGACAGTTGCTGCCAGTCGGCGCCGCCCGGGGTCCACACGGTGGGGTCGGTGACACCGCTGCCGCCGGCGCCGAGGTAGACGTACTGGCCCTTGACCCAGGCGCTCAGCGTGTACGTGGTGTTGGGCTGGACGGCGACGGGGTGGCCGCACTGGGCGGTGTCACCGTTGCTCGCCGCTCCCTTGAGCGCGTACGTGCCGCTGTGGGCGCCCGAGTTGACGATGCTTCCGGTGCCGCCGGAACAGCTCCAGCTGCCGAGGGCGCCGCTCTCGAAGCCGGGGTCGCCGAGGAGGTTGCCCTCGGCCGCGCCGGCGTTGCCGGCCAGGGTGGCGAGGCCGCCGGCCGCCAGGGCGCAGACCGCGGCGGCGGCGACCAGCTTGGTGCGGGAGGAGGCGCGACGGCGGTGCCGGCCGGCCTCCTCGGTGTGGGGCGCGCGGGGCATGGGGGTGCCTCTCGGGACGGCGTCCGCCGCCGCGGGGTCGTGGGGTTCGCGGGCGGCGGGCGCGGGGGAGTGGTGTCCGGTGCGGGGGAGGTGCGCGGTGCTGAGCATCAAACTGGACTAGACCAGCTGCATGCGTCAAGCATTGACAGCGGTCGGCGAGTTGGCTTACGCCGGCGCAGGGAGTGGCTTACGTCCGCGTTAAGGGGCGCTCCCCGACAGGTCCCCGCCCGGGGCCCCGACAAGTCCCCGCCCAGGCCCCCGACAGGCCCCTGGCAGCCCCCCGGCGGGGCCCCTGGCGGACGGTCGTCGGGCCCGGGGCTTGACCTAGAGCGCACTCCAAGGGGTTTTCTGGGTCCCGCGAACGAGTCGGGTGAGGGTCCGCGCGGCGGGCCGGATAGCTGAAGGAGCATCAGTCATGCGTACTGCCAAGCTGGGAGTCGACGGTCCCGAGGTCGGTGCGGTGGGTCTCGGCTGCATGGGGATGACCTGGGCCTACGACGTGGAGAACCGCGACGACGAGACCTCGGTGCGGGTCATCCGCAGCGCGCTCGACCTCGGGGTGACCCTGATCGACACCGCCGACGTCTACGGCCCGTACAGCAACGAGGAGGTGGTCGGCGCGGCGCTGGCCGGCCCCTACCGGGAGCGGGCGGTACTGGCGACCAAGGTGGGCCTGGTGCAGGGCACCGGGGGTCGGCGGGTGGACAACAACGGGCGGCCCGAGCACGTGCGGCGCTCGATCGACGAGAGCCTGCGCCGCCTCGGCACCGACCACGTCGACCTGTACCAGCTGCACCGGGTCGACCCCGAGGTGCCGATCGAGGAGACCTGGGGCGCGCTCGCCGAGGTCGTCGCGGCGGGCAAGGCCCGGCAGATCGGGCTCTCCGAGGTGAGCGTCGAGGAGATCGAGCGGGCGCGGGCGGTGCACCCGGTGGCCTCCGTGCAGTCCGAGCTGTCGCTGTGGACGCGGGACGCGCTGGCCGAGGTGCTGCCGTACACCGAGGAGCACGGCATCGCGTTCCTGCCGTACTCGCCGCTGGGCCGGGGTTTCCTGGTCGGCCGGTTCGCCACCGCCGACGACCTGCCGGCCGATGACTTCCGGCGCTCCCTGCCGCGCTTCCAGCAGGAGGCGCTGGCGGCGAACCTGGCGATCGTCGACAAGGTCAAGGAGATCGCCGCACGTGTCGGCGCGACCCCCGCGCAGGTGGCGCTGGCCTGGCTGCTGGCGCAGGGCCGCTACGTGCTGCCGATTCCCGGCACCAAGACGCCCAAGTACCTGGCGGACAACGCGGCGGCCGCCGACGTCACGCTCGGCGCGGACGAGCTCGCCGAGCTCGACGCGCTGCCCGCCCCGACGGGCGGGCGGTACTGACCGACGGTCGGCCGGAGCCGGTCGGTGTGCCGGTGCGGGCCGACCGTCGTGGGTCGACGGCCGCAGGGTCGACGGCCGCGGGGCCGACGCCGCCACAGGCAGGTGCCGCACGGTTGGGTGCCGCCACGGTTGGGTGCCGTCGGGTCAGGCCCCGTCCGGCCGGCGCTCCATGACCCAGATCAGCTGCCGCCCGGTCTCGGCCGGCGCCCGCACCTCGGCGTCGGCCACCCGGTCCAGCCGGTAGCCGAGCTTGCGCGGCACGGCGGCGCTGGGGCCGTTCGCCTCGTCGCAGTGGATCTCCACCCGCTCGACGCCGGGCAGTGCCAGCGCCGCCGAGGTGAGTGCCCGGGCGGCGGCGGTGGCGATGCCCCGGCCGGTGTGGCCGGCGGCGACCCAGTAGCCGATCTCCAGCGCACCGGGGCCGATCCGCCCGTGCAGACCGAAGGCACCGATCACGGTGCCGGGCCCGCCCTCGGTCGCGTCCCCCGCCGGTCCGTCGAGGACGCCGACGTACATGAAGTCGGTGCCGGCGTCCCAGGCGGTGACGCCGGCCCGGGTCAGCTCGACGCAGTGCTCGATGCCGGGGGCCTCGGCGGCCCACTCCATCCAGGGGCGCAGGTGCTCCAGGTTGGCGTGCACCGCCGAGCGGAGCCCGGCGGCGTGCGCGGGGGTGCGGCGGTGCAGGGAGACTCCGCCGGCCAGCGCCAGCAGCTCGGGCGGCCGGCCGGTGCTGACCTGCACCGGGCCGGTGGAGCGGCGGGCGGGGAGGACGGCGGCTCGCCTGCGGGGGTGACGCATGACGTGACTCATGACAGCGATTATGTCGATGGTCCAGACCGGCCACCAGCGACTTTCCCGCAGGCCGAGGGCGCCGCCGGGAGGCGCGTCAGAGGCGCACCAGCACCTCGTCGAGCTCCTTGCGCCGCAGATCCGGAACGCGCGCCCCCTCCGCCGGATAGCCGACCGGGATCACGTACGCGGCCCGCTCCTCGGCGGGCCGTTCGCACACCTCGTTGAGGAACTTCATCGGGCTCGGGGTGTGGGTCAGGGTCGCCAGCCCCGCCTGGTGCAGGGTGGCGAGCAGCAGCCCGACCGCGATGCCCACCGACTCCTTGGTGTAGTACGGGCGTGGCGAGTTCGGGCCCTTGTGCACCTCGAACACCACGATGACCGCGGGCGCGTCCTCCAGGAACGGCTTCTGCCAGTCGGTGCCGATCGGCGCCAGCGCGGTCAGCCACTCCTCGGAGGCCCGGTGCGCGTAGAACTCCCGTTCCTCCGCCTCGGCGGCCTCGCGCAGCCGGCGCTTGCGCTCCGGATCGGTGATCACCACGAACCGCCAGGGCTGCACGTGCGCCCCGCTGGGCGCGGTGTTGGCGGTACGGACCGCCCACTCGACCACGCCGTCCGGGATCGGACGGGTGGAGTAGTCGCGGACCGTGCGGCGCCGGGACATCACGTCGTGGAAGGACCTGCTGCGTGCCTCGGCCTCGTGGGCGGGCACGGTCATCGGGCGGAGCGGGACACTCGGGTACGAGGTCTCGGCCGCCACTGTGCTCTCAACCATGGGCGACAGCACAGCACATGGCGGCGGATCCCGGAAGAGGTCTGGACCTGATCGGTCCTCCGGCCGGGCGGCTATCCGCCCGGCCGGAGCCCGGGCGGCCAACGATCCGCCCACGATCCGTCCGGGACCCGCCTACGATCCGCCCGCGATCCGCCGCCCCGTGCTCGGGCGCGCCCGAGGCGTGCCGGACACGCCCCGGGCCGGGTTCACGCCATGCTCTCGTGCACGCGCCCGTCCCGCACCTCGATCCGCCGGTTGACGGTGACCGCCTCCAGCATCCGCCGGTCGTGGGTGACCAGCAGCAGGGTGCCGGTGTACGAGGACAGCGCGGACTCCAACTGCTCGATGGCGGGCAGGTCCAGGTGGTTGGTGGGCTCGTCCAGCACCAGCAGGTTGACCCCGCGGGCCTGGAGCAGCGCGAGCGCGGCGCGGGTCCGCTCGCCGGGGGAGAGGGTGCCGGCCGGGCGCAGCACGTGCACGGCCTTGAGCCCGAACTTGGCGAGCAGGGTGCGCACCTCCTCCGGGGTGAACTCCGGCACCGCCGCGGCGAAGGCCTCCGCCAGCGGGTCGTCGCCGAGGAACAGCCCGCGCGCCTGGTCCACCTCGCCGACGACCACGCCCGAGCCCAGGACGGCGCTGCCGCCGTCGAGTTCGAGCCGGCCCAGCAGCGCGGCCAGCAGCGTGGACTTGCCGGCCCCGTTGGCACCCGTGATGGCGACCCGGTCGGCCCAGTCGATCTGCAGGTCCACCGGGCCGAAGGCGAAGTCGCCGCGGCGGACGCAGGCCCCGCGCAGGGTGGCGACCACCGAGCCGGAGCGCGGCGCGGTGGCGATCTCCATCCGCAGCTCCCACTCCTTGCGCGGCTCCTCGACCACGTCCAGGCGCTCGATCATGCGCTGGGTCTGCCGGGCCTTGGAGGCCTGCTTCTCGGTGGACTCGGCGCGCATCGCGCGGCCGATCTTGTCGTTGTCGGAGGACTTGCGGCGGGCGTTGCGCACGCCGTGCTCCATCCAGCCGCGCTGCATCCGGGCCCGCGCCTCCAGCGAGGCCTTGGTGTCGGCGTACTCGTCGTACTCCTCGCGGGCGTGCCGGCGGGCCACCGCGCGCTCCTCCAGGTACGCCTCGTAGCCGCCGCCGTACAGGTTGACCTGCTGCTGGGCGAGGTCCAGCTCCAGCACCCGGGTCACCGTGCGGCTCAGGAACTCGCGGTCGTGGCTGATCAGCACGGTGCCGGCGCGCAGCCCCTTGACGAAGGACTCCAGCCGCTCCAGGCCGTCCAGGTCGAGGTCGTTGGTGGGCTCGTCGAGCAGGAAGACGTCGTAGCGGGAGAGCAGCAGCGAGGCGAGGCCGGCCCGGGCGGCCTGGCCGCCGGAGAGCGCGGTCATCGGAAGGTCCAGGGAGACCTTGAGGCCCAACGAGTCGGCGACCTCCTCGGCGCGCTCCTCCAGGTCGGCACCGCCGAGGTCCAGCCAGCGGTCCAGGCTCACCGCGTAGGCGTCGTCGGCCCCCGGGCGGCCCTCGACCAGGCCCTCGGTGGCCTCGTCCAGCGCGGCCTGGGCGCCCGCCACACCGGTGCGGCGGGCCAGGAAGTCGCGCACCGACTCGCCGTCACGCCGCTCGGGCTCCTGCGGGAGGTGGCCGACGTTGGCGTTCGCGGGGCTGAGCCGCAGCGTGCCGCCCTCGGGGGTGTCCAGGCCGGCCAGCAGCCGCAGCAGCGTCGACTTGCCGGCCCCGTTGACGCCGACCAGCCCGATCACGTCGCCGGGGGCGACGACCAGGTCCAGGCCGGAGAAGAGGGTGCGTTCGCCGTGGCCGGCGCTGAGGTCCTTGACTACGAGTGTGGCGCTCATGATGTCCCCGATTCTAAGGAACGCGGCCGGTGCCCCGGCGCCCGGCCGGACAGCGGGACGGGACGCCCGGCCGGGACGTGGGAACCGGACGCCCGGCCGGACAGCGGGAACCGGACGCCCGGCACGGAACGGGGCGCCGGATTAAATCGATTGCGGGAAGGTCCGGGCACTTCCTAACGTTGACCCCGTCAGCCGCCAGAACAGGAGAAGGCCGTTGCTCTACTGAGGTCCCGAGACACCGCCCCGCCGCGCCACAGCATGCGCGGCGCGCGAGCGTGCGACCTCAGTGGTGAGCCGGCCCGGCGACTCTTCGCGCCCAGCCCCGTGCCACCCGCTGCCGTCCCGTCGGCGGTGTCTCCCGTGTTGCTCACCCGACCACGTCAGGCAACCATCCGGGAGGCCATCCATGGCACAACCCACCACCTCCGTCCTCTGCACCGAGCTCTCCTTCGAGTGGCCGGACGGCAAGCCCGTCCTCGACGGCTTCCACCTCGCGGTCGGCCCCGGCCGCACCGGGCTGATCGGGCTCAACGGCGCCGGCAAGTCCACCCTGCTGCGCCTGATCGCGGGCGAACTCACCCCCACCTCCGGCACCGTGAAGGTCGGCGGCGAGCTGGGGTACCTCCCCCAGGGCCTCACCCTCGACACCGGCCTGCGGGTCGACGAGGCGCTGGGGATCCGGGCCGCCCGCGAGGCCCTGCTCGCCATCGAGTCGGGCGACACCGACCAGCGGCACTTCGACGCCGTCGGCGACGACTGGGACGTCGAGGAGCGCGCCCGCGCCACCCTCGACCGGCTCGGCCTGGCCCGGCTGGACCTCGACCGCACCACCGGCGAGCTCTCCGGCGGCGAGGCGGTGCTGCTGCGCCTGGCCGCCCTGCTGCTGCGCCGCCCCGACGTGCTGCTGCTCGACGAGCCCACCAACAACCTCGACCGGCCCGCCCGCGAGCGGCTCTACGAGACGGTGGCCGGCTGGAACGGCGTCATGGTGATCGTCAGCCACGACCGCGAGCTCCTCCAGCACGTCGACCAGATCGCCGACCTGCGGGACGGCTCGGTCACCTGGTACGGCGGGAACCACGCGCACTACGAGCGCACCCTCGCCGCCCAGCAGGAGACCGCCGAGCGGCTGCTGCGCACCGCCGAGGCCGAGGTCCAGCGCCAGAAGCGGGACCTGGTCGACTCCCGGACACGGCAGGAGCGCAGCGCCAGCTACGGGAAGAAGCGCTCCGTCACCCGCAACGACCCGCACATCTTCGCCGGCAAGCTCAAACGCCAGGGCCAGGAGACCACCGGCCGGCTGCAGACCATGCACGCCGAGCGGCTCGCCGAGGCCAAGGAGCGGCTGACCGCCGCCGAGGAGGCGGTCCGCGACGACGCCGAGATCCGCATCGACCTGCCGCGCACCGCCGTGCCGGCCGGCCGTACGGTGCTCACCCTCGACCGGGTCCGGCTGCCGTACGGCGCCCGCGTCGACCTGGACCTGCGCGGGGCCGAGCGGGTCGCCGTGGTCGGGCGCAACGGCTCCGGCAAGACCACCCTGCTGCGCGCGATCGCCGGCGAGGTCGCCCCGCTGGAGGGGGAGATCACCACCCCGGTGCCGATGCGCCACCTGCCGCAGCGGCTGGACCTGCTGGACGACGGGCTCAGCGTCGCGGGGAACGTCAAGCTCTTCGCGCCCTCCGCGGGGGACAACGCGATCCGGGCCCGGCTGGCCCGGTTCCTGTTCCGCGGCGGCCGGGCGGACCAGCCCGCCGGCACCCTCTCGGGCGGTGAGCGGTTCCGGGCCACGCTGGCGGCGCTGCTGCTGGCCGACCCGCCTCCGCAGCTGCTGCTGCTCGACGAGCCGACCAACAACCTCGACCTCGCCAGCGTCCGCCAGCTCACCCAGGCGCTCGCCGCCTACCAGGGCGCGCTGATCGTGGTCAGCCACGACCTGCCGTTCCTGCGCGGCCTCGGCATCACCCGCTGGCTGGAGCTGGACGGCGAGCTGAGGGCGGTGGACCCGATGTGACGGGCCCGGCGGGGGCCGCCCGCCCGGGAGGTCCGGCGTCAGGATCCTCCGAGGAGCCGGCGGGCCCGGGTCAGGGCCGAGTCCTTGAGCCCGTCCAGCTCCTCGGGGGTGAACACCGGGGTGCTCAGCTCGGCCGGGATGCCGGGGCCGTCGAAGCTGGTGCCCTGCGGGGTGAGGAACTTCTCGTTCGGCAGCGTCACCGTGAACTGACAGGAGAGCTTCCTGGTCATCACGTCGGAGAACACCCCCTGGGTGCTCTCGCCGATCCGGGTGACGTGCGGGCCGCGGCCCATCAGCGCCTGGGTGAAGGTCTCACCCGCGCTCACCGTGCTCCCGGAGGTGAGCAGTGCCACCGGGCCGGTGAAGCGCTTCCCGTCGGCGGGCCGGACGCGGAGCGCCTGCGGCCGGGTGTAGCGGGTCGGGTCACCGGGGTCGTTGCGGGCCACCTTGCGGTAGGCGACGTACGGGCGGTCGGTGAGCCGCGCGGCGATCCGCAGGCCGAGCGCGTCCGAGCCGCCGCCGTTCACCCGCACGTCGATCACCAGCCCGCGCAGCCGCGCGGGGTCGGCGAGCAGAGCGTCCAGCGCGCGGTCGAGCTCGGCCTCCTGGTCCTGGTGGCTGCCGCCCTTCACGTAGCCGCTGAAGGTGCTCACCCGGAGGTAGCCGATGCCGTCGGGGAGTTCGCCCACGCCGATGAGGCCGTTGCCGAAGGCGCGCTCCGGACCGGTCAGCTGGGCGGCCACGGGCTTGGCGGCGCGGACCATCAGGTCCGGGGAGGGCCTGACGGTGCCCGGACGCACGCTCGAGAAGACGGGGGCGAGGTCGCCCTCGGCGTCCGGGCGCGCCAGCACGACGTGCGCGTCGTGCAGCGGGGTGAGCATCCGGACGAAGATCTCCTGGAGCTCCTGGTCGGTGGTCCGCGAGGTGACCTGCGGCCGGTAGGTGTCACGCAGGGCGTGCCAGTCGACGCCCTTGGCGGCGAAGAACGGGTAGTTCTCCTCGAAGTTCGCCCAGAACCGGTCGAAGACCGCGACCGCGTCGTCGGGGGCCGACGGCCCGCAGAGGGCCGGAAGTCCGGGCAGCCGCTCCAGCGTGCGGCTGCCGGCGGCCCCGTCCTCCTGGTAGACAGCCCGGTGGCGGCCCTGCGGGGTGACGGTCAGCTCGGCGAAGGCGTTCTCCGGCGCGCCGTAGCGGGTGGCGCCGCCCGGGCCGGCCTCGCCGACCTGGCGCAGCGGGCTCCCGCTGTCGGTGCAGCTCACCGAGGTCACGTCGTAGGCGGTGACCTTCCGGTCGGCGATCGCCAGGACGGTACCGTAGCCGTCCACCCGCCAGACGCCGTCCAGCCGTTCGGCGCCCGGTCGTTCGGCGCCGGGCAGCCCTCCCCCCGGTGGTGCGGCCGGCGCCGGCGCCGCCAGCCCGGCCGTCACCACCAGCGCGACCCCCGTGGCCGCCGCCATCCGCGCCGCGCCCCGAAGTCCCCTGCCCTTGAACCGCATTCCGGCCTCCGCCGTCTCGTGGACCACCCCTGGGCGTTCCCGCGGAACCGTTCCGCCGCCCGTCTCCGACGCTAACGGCGCGGCGTGGTCGTGGGCGTCACACCGCGGTGTGGTCCGGACCCCCTACCGTGGGGGTACGCGGGGCCCGCCGCGGTGGCGCCCCAGGGGTACCGGCGGGGGCGCGGTGACCGGTCCGCGTGCCCCCGCCGGAGCCCCGCCCGCCCCGCAACCCGCCGTGGGACAGGCTCCGTTGACGCCGTTTCGGTTCCCGGGGGCGGTACCGCTCCAGTACCATCGGCGCCATGCCTGCGCTCAACATCGAGTACACGGAGCACGAACTCGCCGCCATCCGCGAGGCCGCCGCCGCCGACGGCAAGAGCGTCAAGGCGTACGTCCACGACCTGAGCGTGCGCGAGCAGCAGCGGCGGACCTTCGTGGAGCACGCGGTGGCGTTCTGGCGCCAGCACCGCGAGGAGTTCGACGCCGCCTTCCCGGACGACGCGCCCCGGCCGCGGACCCCGGCGGCCTGACCGCCGCCCGCCGGGGACGTCCCGCGGTGACGCCGCTCCAGGTCGACCTGCGCTGGCTGCTCGACGTCCAGGAGCGGGCCTCGCCGGAGGACCTCAGCGTGCGTGACTACTCCGCGCTCCAGGCCGCCGTGGCCCGGCACCGGGTCAACACCGCGCAGTTCGGGCACGACGCCGATCCGTCCTGGTGCGCGGCGACCCTGATGCACACCATCGTGCTGCTGCGCCCGCTGCCGGTGCGCAACAACCTGTACGCCTGCGTGACCACGGCCGCCTACATGCACGCCGCCGAGGAGGGCATCGACGCGCCCTACGGCGCGCTGGTCGAGCTGGCCCGGGACATCGCCGGGGGCCGGGCGGACGTGTTCGCGGCGGCCGACCGGATCCGGGCCTGGCGCATCTGAGCCCGGCGGAGCCGAGCCCGCACCGGGGGCCTGGAGTCGGTCGGCCGCCGCGTCGTGGGACGCCGCGTCGTGGGGCGGCGCCGGAGCCGCTACACCTCGGCGGAGGCGGGCTCCGCCGTTCTGCCCAGCTTCCCCGCGACCAGGGTGCCGAGCCGGTCCATGCCGACCACGGCCGCCGCCAGCACCACGAACTCCACGGTCAGCAGCGCGATCTGGGTCCAGACGTAGCCGTAGCCCTTGGTCGTCGGGTCGAAGAAGAAGTACGGGTACGGCATCGGGTAGTCGGCGAACAGCGCGTTGCGGGCCAGCACGATGGCCGCGTAGCCGAGCGGGAAGGCCAGCCAGAGCGGGATGTCCCGCCAGGCCGAGGCGTTGCGCGGCCTGAGGGTCAGCCAGTCGATGATCACCATCACGGGCGTGACGTAGTGCAGGAGGAACGAGGACCAGTGCTGGAGCATGTCCGGTCCGGAGAACAGGCCGGGCAGCGGGTTGGCGCCGTGCTCCAGCAGGATGTGCGACACCAGGCCGGTGATCAGGATGTACAGCGTGGCGGCCCCGCGCAGCCGGGGCGCGGGCGCGTCGACGGTGCCCCGCTTGATCATCCAGTAGACCGCGCCGATGAAGTAGCCGAGCACGATCACATTGCTCTGGATCGTGAAGTACACCAGCGGCGCGGTCTGCAGGATCAGCCCGAGCGCCGCCGAGAGCACGATGCCCATGCGCCACCAGAGCGCGGGGCGGGTCCGGAGCTTCGTCATTCGGCCACCAGTTCGGTTCAGGCGATACGGGGAGGTATCGGACGGCAAAAGGGGAATGCCGCACTCTACTCGCTGGTAGGACCGCCGCCTACCCCGGCAGCACGAAGCCCGATTCGTAGGCCACGATCACCGCCTGGGTGCGGTCCCGGGCGCCGAGTTTGGCGAGCACGCTGCCGACGTGGGTCTTCACCGTCTCCTGGCTGACCACGAGCCGCCCGGCGATCTCGCCGTTGTTGAGCCCGGCCGCCATCAACCGCAGCACCTGGCCCTCCCGTTCGGTGAGCCGGCGGATCGGCCCCTCCTCCGGGCCGGACCGCCGGGCCGGGCGCTGGCGCAGCGCGAGTTCGCGCACGGCGGCGGGGAAGAGCAGCGAGTCGCCGCGCGCGACCAGCCGTACCGCCTGGACCATCTCCTCCGCGCGGGCCCGCTTCAGCAGGAAGCCGGCGGCACCGGCCCGGAGCGCGTCGTACACGTGGTCGTCGTGCTCGAAGGTGGTCACCACCAGGATCCGGGGCGGTTCGGGCATGCCGCCGACGAGCTGTTCGGTCGCCCGGATCCCGTCGATGCCGGGCATCCGGACGTCCATCAGCACCACGTCCGGGCGCAGTTCGCGCACCAGCGGCACGACCTCGGCGCCGTCGGCGGCCTCGCCGACCACGGTGAGGTCGGGTTCGGCGTCGATCACCACCCGCAGGCCCATCCGGACCAGCCGCTCGTCGTCCGCGACCACCACCCGGATCGGCCCACCGGCCGTCCCCGGCCCGTCGACGGCGGCCGTCCCCTGCTCACCGGCCGTCCCCGGCCCCTCCACGGAGGCCCCTCCCGGCCCCTCCACGGCGGCCGTTCCCTCGGTGACGCTCATGTCGTTCCTCCCACCGGTCGCGCTCCTCCCACGGGCAGCCACACGGCCAGCCGCCACGTCGTCCCGTCGGCCGTCGGTCCGGCCTCGCAGCCGCCGCGCAGGGCGGCGGCCCTTTCGCCGATGCCGCGCAGGCCCCGGCCGCCACCGGGGCGGCTGGGTCGGGCGGCGCCCAGCGGACTGGTCAGTTCGATGTCCAGCCGGCCGCCGCCCAGCGTCACCCGCAGCCCGGCCGGCGCCGGGCCGGCGTGCCGCAGGACGTTGGTCAGCCCCTCCTGGACGATCCGGTACGCCTCGCGCGAGACGGTGACCGGCAGCCGGTCCAGACCGGGGGACAGGTCGGAGCGCACCCGCACGCCGGTGCGGTCCAGCTGGCGCAGCAGGTCGTCCAGCCCGGCCAGGGTCGGCCCGGCGGGGGCTGCACCGGATCCGTCCCGGCCCTCCGCCGGGTCCTCCTCCCTCAGCAGCCCGAGCACGGTGTCCAGTTCGGCGACGGCCGCGCGGGCGGTCTCCTCGATGGCGTGGAGCGCCTCGGCGGCGAACGCGGGGTCGGTGGCCAGCACCCGGGCGGCGGCCGAGGCCTGGATGCCGACCGCGCTCAGCGCGTGCCCGACCGAGTCGTGCAGCTCCCGGGCCAGCCGGTTGCGCTGGGCGAGTACGGTGGCCCGCCGCTCGGCGGCGGCGACCCGCTCGTCCGGGGTGGGGCCGAGCAGCGCGGGTGCCCAGCGGGCGAGCAGGGCTCCCGAACCGGCGCTGGTGCCGAGGATCAGCAGCAGCAGCGCGAGGCCGAGCAGCGGTCCGGGCACCTGGGCGGGAAGCCCCCGCTCCTGCCAGAACCGCACCAGTTCCTCGGTCCCGCTCAGGTCGAACACGGTCATCGTCAGGAACACCGAGAACGGCACCCCGGCGAGGGTCATCCCGCTGACCACCCCGCCGAGGAACAGGTGCAGCACGTACCAGCCGGCCGTCTGCCGCTTGGCCGCCCAGGAGCGGGCCGGGCCGCCGGGCAGCTCGCCGTCCGGGGTGTCCAGGGCGCAGAGCGCCCGGGCCGCCACGGTCTCCAGCTCGCGCAGCATCGGCAGCGCGGCGGTGACGGCGGCCATCGGCAGGGCGGCGGCGAAGGCGGCGAGCTGGAGGAGGAAGGCCTGCCCGGGGCCGAGGTCCGGCCGGAACGACCCGGTCGCCACGCTGGCGAGCAGCCAGTACGGCATGAGCAGCGCGCCGCCGAGCACCAGGTGCACCCAGCGCAGCCGGGCCCGCCGTCCGAGCAGCGCACCCGCGGCCCGCCGCAGCACCCGGCCCCGGCCCCGGCCCCGCGCCACCGCCGGATCGCCCACCGCCGAGCCGTCCCCCGCCACCCGCGTCACCCCCGTGATCACCGGGCCGACTCTACGTCAGAACCCGCCCCGCCGAACCCCGCACCGGCGACCGCGGCCCCCGTACCGGCAGCAGCCGCCCCCGCACCGGCCGCCGTCGCCGCCCGCTCGGCCAGCGCGATCGCGCCGGTCATCAGCACCAGCAGGCCGGTGACCACCTGCAGCGACTGCACCAGGGTCAGCAGGCCCGGCAGCGCCCGCCCCGGGCCGGGGTCACCGGCGACGGCCCCGTACGCCACCAGCTGCCAGGCGCCCCAGCCGAACACCGAGCCGGCCGCCGTCCAGGCCACCGCCAGCGGCACCCGGACCCCGCGCCCGGGGCACAGCCGCAGCACCAGGACCAGCAGCGCGGTCACGGCGGCCACGGCCATCACGGCCGTCACCGTGTCCATGACGGTCACCCCGCGGTTGCGCTGTTCGACCCACTCGGCCGGGAGGCCGTTCTCCCCGCCGGCCGCCCAGTACAGGTGCGCCGCCGCGACCACGAGGGCCGGTACGACGGCCGTCCCGGCGAAGGCGCGCTGCACGCCGAGCGTGGGGGAGTGCGGCAGCTCGCCGATCCGGCTGCGCAGCAGCGGGGCCCAGCGCTCCCGGGCGTACAGCAGGAACCCGGTGATCAGCGCGATCCCCTGCACCGTGAACCCGCCGTACACCAGCGGGAAGACCCACCCGGCCGCCGCGCCGTCACCGCTCCCGCCTCCGTCGGAGCCGCCGTCCGCCGGCGGCCCCGGGTCGGGCGGGCCCAGCACCAGGGTGCTCAGCAGGAAGAGCGGCAGGGCCACCAGGATCGTGCCGAGCAGTCCCGTCCCGACCCACATCGGGAAGGCGAGCCATCCGGCGGGTACCCGGCGCCCCCACGGCCGGGCGAAGGCGAGGGAGAGCAGCACCGACACCGAGCCCATGCCGATCGTCAGCAGGTTGACCAGCCACAGCTCGTCCATCTCCGCGGGATCGTCCGTTCCCACGGGCCGTCCGGCCACCCAGAGGAGCTTGAGCACCAGGTACGGCACCGCCGCGGCCACGCCCACGCCCGCCACCCACGCTGTGGTGCCCGGCCGGCGCCGGGCCCTGGGCCCGCCACCGTTCGGGCGGTCCGGCGGCGGCCCGGCGGCCCTGGGCCCGCCGTCGAGGAAAGGAGTCGTCATGCGGTCCAGCCTCCCGGCGCCGCCCCTGTCCGGGCTTCCTCCCCGGACAGGATCCGCCTCCCCCGGCAGGGGGAGCGCGCGGGGTCGGGCACCCTTGTTACCGGCGAGTTGCTTCTCTATGATCCCTGTCATCGCGAGTGTTACAGCTTCACTGTCAAACCGACGGGAGAGGGGCGCGCAGATGGCGGACCCGACCGGCGCGGACCACGGCCCCGGCGGCGCCACAGGCCCAGGCCCAGGCGCGGGCCCAGGCCCCGGCCCGCTGGCCGGCGTGCGGGTGGTGGAGCTCGCGGGCATCGGCCCCGGCCCCTTCGCCGCGATGCTGCTGGCCGACCTCGGCGCCGACGTGGTCCGCGTGGACCGGCCCGACCCGTCCCCACTGGGCGTCGACCCGGCGTACGACCTCACCAACCGCAACAAGCGCTCCGTGCTGATCGACCTCAAGTCCCCCGAGGGCCCCGGCCGGGTGCTCGACCTGGTCGAGCGCGCCCACGTGCTGATCGAGGGCTACCGGCCCGGCGTCGCCGAGCGGCTCGGGGTCGGCCCCGACGCGTGCCTGGCCCGCAACCCCGCCCTGGTCTACGGGAGGATGACCGGCTGGGGCCAGAGCGGCCCGCTCGCCCCCCGGGCCGGCCACGACATCGGGTACGCGGCGGTGGCCGGCGTCCTCGGCATGATCGGCGCGGCGGACGGGCCGCCCGCGATCCCCGCCAACCTGCTCGGCGACTACGCCGGCGGCTCGCTCTACCTGGCGGTCGGCGTGCTGGCCGCCCTGCACCACGCCCGCTCCGGCGGCGCGGGCCAGGTGGTCGACGCGGCCATCGTGGACGGCGCCGCCCACCTCGGTTCGATGCTCTGGGGCCTGCTCGCCGCCGGCCACTGGCAGGACCGCCGGGGCGTGAACCTGCTGGACGGCGGCGCGCCCTGCTACGACGTCTACCGGGCCGCCGACGGCGGGTACCTCGCGGTCGGCGCGCTGGAGCCGCAGTTCTACGCCGAGTTCGCCCGGCTGCTGGAGCTCGGCCCGGACGCCCCCGGCCAGTACGACACCGCCCGCTGGCCCGAGCTGCGCGCCCGGATCGCCGCCCGCTTCGCCACCCGGACCCGCGCCGAGTGGGAGGCCGTGTTCGCCGGCTCCGACGCCTGCGTGGAACCGGTCCTGACGATGCGCCAGGCCGCCGCCCACGAGCACCTGGTGGCCCGCGGGACCTTCCGCGAGGAGGACGGCGTCACCCAGCCCGCGCCCGCCCCGCGGTTCTCCGCCACCCCCGGCACCCTGCGCCGCCCGCCCGCGCGGCCCGGCGCCCACACCGCCGAGATCGCCCGCGACTGGGACGTCCCCGCCCTGCGGGACCGCCCCGCCGCCACCGACTCATCCGCGCCGGGCGGCGCACCTGACACCCCCGCGCGCCCCGCGCCCCGCGGCGCACCCGAGCGCCCCGCCGTGACCGACACGTCCCACCGACCCGACCCCGCCGAAGGCCGCTGACCGGCACCCCTCGAAAGGCACCCACCGTGACCACCGAAGCGTACGTCTACGACGCGATCCGCACCCCGCGCGGCCGCGGCAAGGCCACCGGCTCCCTGCACGGCACCAAGCCGATCGACCTGGTCGTCGGCCTGATCCACGAGCTGCGCCGCCGCCACCCCGACCTCGACCCGGCCGCGGTGGACGACATCGTGCTCGGCGTGGTCAGCCCGCTCGGCGACCAGGGCTCCGACATCGCCCGGATCGCCGCCATCGCCGCCGGGCTGCCCGACACCGTGGCCGGCGTCCAGGAGAACCGGTTCTGCGCCTCCGGCCTGGAGGCCGTCAACCTGGCCGCCGCCAAGGTCCGTTCGGGCTGGGAGGACCTCATCCTGGCCGGCGGCGTCGAGTCGATGTCCCGGGTCAAGATGGGCTCCGACGGCGGTGCCTGGGCGATGGACCCGATGACCAGCTACGAGGGCTACTTCGTCCCGCAGGGCGTCGGCGCCGACCTGATCGCCACCGTCGAGGGCTTCAGCCGCACCGACGTGGACGCCTTCGCCGTCGAGTCGCAGGTCCGCGCCGCCAAGGCCCAGGCGGACGGGCTGTTCGACCGCTCGGTCGTCCCGGTCCGCGACCGCAACGGCCTGGTCGTCCTGGAGCGCGACGAGTTCATCCGCCCCGGCACCACCGTGGAGTCGCTGGGCGCGCTCAAGCCCTCCTTCGCCGCCATCGGCGAGGCCGGCGGTTTCGACGCCGTCGCCCTGCAGAAGTACCACTGGGTGGAGGCCATCGACCACGTCCACCACGCTGGCAACTCCTCCGGCATCGTGGACGGCGCCGCCCTGGTCGCCATCGGCAGCCGGGAGATCGGCGAGCGGTACGGGCTGCGCCCGCGGGCCCGGATCGTGTCCGCCGCGGTGTCCGGCTCGGAGCCCACCATCATGCTCACCGGCCCCGCCCCCGCCACCCGCAAGGCGCTGGCCAAGGCCGGGCTGACCGCCGCCGACATCGACCTGGTCGAGATCAACGAGGCCTTCGCCGCCGTCGCCCTGCGCTTCATCCGTGAGATGGGCTTCAGCCACGAGCAGGTGAACGTCAACGGCGGCGCGATCGCCCTCGGCCACCCGCTCGGCGCCACCGGCGCGATGATCCTCGGCACCCTGATCGACGAGCTGGAGCGCCGCGACCTGCGCTACGGCCTGGCCACCCTCTGCGTCGGCGGCGGCATGGGCATCGCCACCGTCGTCGAGCGCATCTGACCACCCCCCTTCCTGGAGAACCGGACCCATGTCTGACACCACCATCCGCTGGGAGCAGGACCGGGACGGCGTGGTCACCCTCGTCCTCGACGATCCCACCCAGTCCGTCAACACCATGAACGAGGCCTTCACGGCCGACCTCGACGCCGTCGTGGAGCGCCTGGCCGGCCTCGGCGAGCAGCTGCGCGGAGTGGTGATCACCTCCGCCAAGAAGACCTTCTTCGCCGGCGGCGACCTGCGGATGCTCTCCGCGGCCCGCCCCGGGGACGCCGCGGCCGTCTTCGAGAAGTCCCTGCGGGTCAAGCGCGCGCTGCGCCGGCTGGAGACCCTGGGCCGGCCGGTGGTCGCCGCGATCAACGGCAGCGCGCTCGGCGGCGGCCTGGAGATCGCCCTCGCCTGCCACCACCGGATCGCCCTGGACGTCCCGGCCAGCCGGATCGGCCTGCCCGAGGTCACCCTCGGCCTGCTCCCCGGCGGCGGGGGGGTCGTGCGCACGGTGCGGCTGTTCGGCATCACCGACGCCCTGCTGAAGTTCCTGCTGCAGGGCCGCCAGTACCGCCCGGCGCAGGCCCTGGAGCACGGGCTGGTCCACGAACTGGTCGCCACCCCCGAGGAGTTGACCGCCCGGGCGCACGCCTGGATCGCCGCCAACCCGACCGCCGTCCAGCCCTGGGACGTCAAGGGGTACAAGATCCCCGGAGGCACCCCGAGCACCCCCGCGTTCGCCGCCAACCTGCCGGCCTTCCCGTCCAACCTGCGCAAGCAGCTGGCCGGCGCGCCCTACCCGGCCCCGCGCAACGTGCTGGCCGCCGCGGTGGAGAGCGCCCAGGTGGACGTCGACACGGCGATGACCATCGAGGCCCGCTACTTCACCGAGCTGGCCTGCGGGCAGACCAGCACCAACATGATCCAGGGCCTGTTCTTCGACATGCAGGCCGTCAACTCCGGTGCCGGCCGCCCCAAGGACGTCCCTGAGCGCCCGGTGCGCCGGGTGGCGGTGCTCGGCGCCGGCATGATGGGCGCCGGCATCGCGTACGCCTGCGCCAGGGCCGGGATCGAGGTGCTGCTCAAGGACGTCACCGTCGAGGCCGCCGAGCGCGGCAAGGCCTACTCCGCCGGGCTGCTGGACAAGGCCGTGGCGCGCGGCCGCAGCACCGAGGAGCAGCGCGCCGAACTGCTCGCCCGGATCGTCCCGACCGCGGAGGCCGCCGACCTGGCCGGCTGCGACGCGGTGATCGAGGCGGTCTTCGAGAACCCCGAGCTCAAGCACAAGGTGTTCCAGGAGGTCCAGGACGTCGTGGCGCCGGACGCGCTGCTCTGCTCCAACACCTCCACCCTCCCGATCGGCCTGCTCGCCGAGGGGGTCACCCGGCGCGCCGACTTCATCGGCCTGCACTTCTTCTCGCCGGTCGACAGGATGAAGCTGGTGGAGATCATCCGGGGGCCGGAGACCGGTGACGAGGCGCTGGCCCGCGCCTTCGACCTGGTCCGGCAGATCGACCGCACGCCGGTGGTGGTCAACGACTCGCGCGGCTTCTTCACCTCCCGGGTGATCGGCCGGTTCATCAACGAGGGCGTGGCGATGGTCGGCGAGGGCGTCGACCCGGCCTCGGTCGAGCAGGCCGCCGCCCAGGCCGGCTACCCGGCCAAGGTGCTCTCCCTGCTGGACGAGCTGACCCTCACCCTGCCGCGCCGCATCCGCGACGAGTCCCGGCGGGCCGTCGAGGCCGCGGGCGGCAGCTGGGAGGAGCACCCGGGCGACGCCGTCCTGGACCGGATGGTCGACGAGTTCGGCCGCACCGGCCGCAGCGCGGGCGCCGGCTTCTACGAGTACGGCGAGGACGGCCGGCGCGGACTGCTCTGGCCCGGCCTGCGCGAGCACTTCGCCCGGCCCGACGTGAGCGTCCCGTTCGAGGACCTCAAGGAGCGGATGCTCTTCGCCGAGGCGCTGGACTCGGTGCGCTGCCTGGAGGAGGGCGTACTCACCTCCGTCGCCGACGGCAACGTGGGCTCCATCCTCGGCATCGGCTTCCCGGCCTGGACCGGCGGGGTGTTCCAGTACGTCAACGGCTACGAGGGCGGGCCGGCCGGGTTCGCCGCCCGGGCCCGGGAACTGGCCGCCGCGTACGGCGAGCGGTTTGCGCCGCCCGCGCTGCTGGAGCGGATCGCCGCCGAGGGCCGTACCTTCACGGACTGACCCGGCGGTACGTCCACCGGACGGATCACGCCCCCGCGGCCACCCCGGCCGCGGGGGCGCGCGTTCGACCGGCCGTCCGACCGGCCGTTCAACCGGCCGGTCGACCGGTCACCAGCTCGGTCACCGGCCCGGCCGCCGGCCCGGGCGCGGCGGCCGCCCCGGCGAGCTCCTCGCGCAGCGAGCGCTGGAAGGCCGTCACCAGCGCCTGGGCGATCATCGGCTGGATGTGGTCGGTGAGCGAGCGCATCCGCTCCAGCTCCTCCGGGGCCGGCTCGCTCTCCCGGTACGGCCGCCAGACCGTCTCGCGGAACAGCCGCTGCAACTCCTGCGCGGTGGCCCGGCTGTGCTCCAGCACCACGGCCCGCGCCGTGAGCAGGGTCTCCAGCGGGATCGGCACGTCCAGCACCCGCACCCCCAGCGGCAGCAGGCCCGGGTCGACCCGGAACACCTCCGGGTCCGCCGTGCGCTCCAGCGCGCCCATCGCCGCCAGCTGCTCCAGCTGTGCCTCGGACAGCGGCCGCCCGGCCCGCCGCTCCAACTGCGCCCGGGTGGCCTCCTCGGCCGCCTCCGGGGTCCAGGAGGCCACCAGCGCGCGGTGGATCGCCAGGTCGAGCGGGCTGCTGCCGTGCGGCAGCCGGGCCAGGTAGCGCTCGATCGCGGCCAGGGTCAGCCCCTGCCGCTGCAGTTCCTCGATCAGCTCCAGGCGTTCCAGGTGCTCCGGCCCGTACAGCCCGACCCGGCGCGGGCCCAGCTCCGGCGGGGGCAGCAGCCCCTTCGAGGCGTAGAACCGCAGCGTCCGCACGGTCACCCCGGCCCGCGCCGCCAGCTCGTCCACCGTCAGCCGTGACGGCGTCGATCCCGCTCCCACCCGGCGCCTCCAGCACTGTCGCACCACCACTGTGACAGCACCAGTGTGACAGGTGCGCCGTCCGGCCCACCCGTCCGGGAACGCCGCCGGCCCCCGCCTCCTCGGGGGGACGGGGGCCGGCGGGCGGGTGCTCAGCGGGAGCCGGACTCGACGAGGTCCGCGTGGTGGCGGCGGGTGACCTCGGGGTGCGCCCTCGTGTACCCCTTCCACTCGTTCGAACCGAACTCGGCGAAGAGCGGGTTGGCCGGGTCCTGGGCGGCACCCGGCGCGTGGTGGGCCAGCGGGAAGTCCAGCGGCTCGATGTGGGCGTCCAGGCGCGGGTTGTAGAAGAACGGCACGGAGAACCGCTCGCGCGCCCCGGCCGGGCTGACCACCCGGTGGCTGGTGGCCTTCAGGTAGCCGTCGGTGGCCACCTCCAGCAGCTCCCCGAGGTTCACCACGAAGGCGCCCTCCAACGGCGGCACCTCCAGGAAGGAACCGTCCGGGCGCTCCACCTGGAGGCCGCCGACGGTGTCCTGCAGCAGCAGCGTGATGAAGCCGTAGTCCTTGTGCGAGCCGACGCCCTGCCCGGCGCCGTCCGGCGCGGTGCCCGGGTAGCGGACCAGCTTGAGCCGCAGGTGCGGGTGGCCGGCGAAGGCGTAGTCGTAGAAGTCCGGGCGGGCGCCGATCGCGGTCAGCAGCTCGTGCAGCAGCCGGTCGGCGACCGCGCTGAGGCGGTCGATCCAGCCGAGGGCGGCGGTCCGCAGCTCGGGCAGGCCGTCGGGCCACTGGTTGGGGCCCTCCAGCCACCAGTACGGGGGCTCGCCCGGGCCGGGCACGTGGGCCGGGAGTTCGGCGCCGATGTCCAGCTGGTCGCGCCAGTCCCGGCTGCCGCCGGTGCGCTCGTCGCCGGTGCGGGTGTAGCCGCGGAAGTGCGGGGAGTTGAGGTTGCTGATCGCGAGCCGCCGGTCCTCGGGCAGGGAGAAGAAGGCCTTCATCGAGTCGGTGAGGGCGCGCGTCTCGTCCGGGGTGATGCCGTGGCCGACCAGCTGGAAGAAGCCGACCTCGGTGGCCGCCGCCCGCAGCTCGTCGTGCAGGCGGGTGCGGTCCGCCTCGCCGCCGGAGGCGAGGGAGAGGTCGATCACCGGGAGCCCGGTCGCGTCGGGGACGGCGGGGGAGGGGTGCTGCTGCGTCATGGGTGACATCCGCTGTGGTCTCGTCCCGGCCGGACCGGTGGTGACCGGAGGGGCGTCGGGGCCGCGCCGGGTGTGGCGGACGCCCCGAGGGCCGGGAGGGGGATGCGGGCCCGGGTGGGGGCCGCGCGATGAGGGTGGTGAGGGTCAGCCGGAGCGTCGACAGGACATGCTCGTGACGCGGAGCAGGTCCACGTGGCGACGGCTGACGAGAATAAGCACGTCACCAGCGTAGATGACCTTGGCGGGGGCGAGCGAGCCCCCCGGTGTGGGCTGTGCCACGCCGGGATCTTCCGGGCATGTCCCCGCCTCGGGGGGTCGGCCATGGGACCTCCGGCGTCGGGTTCCGGGGGGTCGGGTGGGCTTGATCGGAGTCGGGGTCGGGCCACCGGGCGGCAGGGCCCGGGGCCGTCTCCGGAGGGCTCCGTTGTCATGTCCAGTGTCACCGTGGCCGACCCGGCGTCAAGGGAGCGCGTCGGCCCAGGGGGCGCACCGTGCCGTCACGGGAGCACGAGCGCCGCCGCCGAGTCGTCCTGGGCCAGCAGCGCCGCCTCCACCCGCCGCAGCGAGGGCCCCGGGTCCACCCCCAGCTCCTCGGCGAGCAGCGTACGGGCGGCGCGCAGGCGGCCCAGCGCGTCGCCCTGGCGCCCGGCCCGGAACAGCGCGAGGGCCAGCAGCTCCCAGCCGCGCTCGCCCAGCGGCCGCTCGGCGGTGTGCTTCTCCAGATCGCCGATGATCGCGTGGTGCTGGCCCAGGCTCAGCTGGGCGGCGAACAGGTCCTCCTGGGCCGCGCGCCACAGCCCGTCCAGCCGCGCCGCCTCCGGCCCGGCGAACCCGTGCCCGGCGAACTCCCCGTACGCCGGGCCGCGCCACAGCGCCAGCGCCTCGCCCAGCACGGCGGCGGCCGCGCCCGGGGCGCCC
>NZ_JBSGFD010000071.1:0-41654 GCF_053603215.1 Kitasatospora sp. NPDC004240
CCGCCGCCGCGGCGCAACGGCTCGGCGGCCGCCAGCCAGCGCCCGTCCGGCAGCCGCTCGACACCGGTCGCGGCGCCGATCTCCGGCGTGGCGGCGAAGGCGTGGCCGAGCGCCTCCAGCCGGGCGCGCTCCGGCAGCGCCAGGAAGCCGGGCTCGGCCTGGGTGGCCGCGTTGTTGCGCTGGCTGGCCCGCGGCGCGGCGATCGCCTCGGGCAGGCTCAGGCCGCGGTCGAGCCGGCCGAGCAGCACCTGGAGGGTGGTGGTGATGATGGTCGCGCCGCCGGGCGAGCCGGTGGCCAGCACCGGGACGCCGTCGCGCAGCACGATGGTCGGCGACAGCGAGGAGCGCGGGCGCTTGCCGGGGCCGGGCAGGTTGGGGTCGGGCACCCCGGGGACGAGCGGGACGAAGCTGAAGTCGGTCAGCTCGTTGTTGAGCAGGAAGCCCCGGCCGGGCACGGTGATGCCGCTGCCGCCGGTCTGCTCCAGGGTGAGCGTGTAGGACACGATGTTGCCCCAGCGGTCGGCCACCGTGAGGTGACTGGTGCTCAGGCCCTCGTACGACTCGGGCACCGCCGGGCCGGCGCTCGCGCAGGCGGCCGGGTGGCGCGGGTCGCCGGGGGCGAGCGGGCTGGTGAGCGCCCGGTCGGGGCTGATCAGGCAGGCCCGGGCGGCGGCGTACCGCGGGGAGAGCAGTTCGTTCACCGGGACGTCGGAGAAGGCGGGGTCGCCGACCCAGCGGTTGCGGTCGGCGAAGGAGATCCGGGAGGCCTCCAGGAAGTGGTGGTAGTACTGGGTGGCGTCGAGGGCGGAGAGCTCGCCGTCCTCCAGGATGCCCAGCGCCTCGCCGACGGTGGTGCCGCCGGAGCTGGACGGGGCGATGGAGTAGACGTCCCAGTCCCGGTAGGCGACGTGGGTGGGCCGCTGGCGGCGCACCCGGTAGCCGGCCAGGTCGGCGGCGTCCACCCGGCCGGGGCGGGCGTTGCGGCCGGAGGCGGGGTCGACCGGCGGGTGCTGGATCGCCCGGACGACGTCGGCGCCGAGCGCGCCCCGGTACAGCGCCCCGGTGCCCTCCTTCCCGAGCAGCCGGTAGGTGGCGGCGAGGTCGGGGTTGCGGAAGGTGGAGCCGACGACGGGCAGGGAGCCGCCGGGCAGGAAGAGCTTCGCGGTGTCCGGGAAGTCCTTGAACCGGGCCTGGTTCAGCGCGGTCTGGTCCTGGAAGGTCTGGTCGACGGTGAAGCCCCGCTCGGCGATCCGCTCGGCGGGTTCGAGCGCGTCGGCGAAGGAGCGCTTGCCCCAGCTGCGCACCGCGGTCTCCCAGGTGGCGGGCGCGCCCGGCACTCCGACGGAGAGGCCGCTGGTGACCGCCTCGGGGAAGGGCAGCGGTTTGCCGCCCTCCAGGAACAGCGCCTCGTCGGCGGTGCGGGAGGCGGTCTCCCGGCCGTCGATGGTGTGCACCCGGCCGGTGGAGGCCTCGTAGTAGACGAAGTAGCCGCCCCCGCCGGGGCCCGCCGAGTAGGGCTCGGTGACCCCGAGCGCGGCGGCGACGGCGACGGCGGCGTCCACCGCGTTGCCGCCCCGGCGCAGCACCTCGATGCCGGCCGCCGTGGCGTCGGCGTCCACACTGGCCACCGCCCCGCCCCAGCCGACCGCCACGGGCGCCTTGGCGGGCGCCGCGGGCCCGGCCTGAACGGGCGCGGCGGCGGAACAGACCAGCGCGGCGGCCAGCGCGAGTGGCGGGGCGGTACGGGCCAGTGCTCTCATCCGGGGCCTCCCGATTCGGCGTCAACTCCGTTGCCACGGAGTGGACTCCGTTGTTTCACAGGAGGCATGGACGGGACAAGACGGCCGTCCCCCGAAGGACGGAACGCCCGTCCGCCGGGGCGCGTCGGCGTGCCCTACGCCGTGCCGCGCTCCACCCGGTGGCGCTTGATGGTGCGGAAGCGCCGGGCCACCTGCCGGGCGAGGTCGGCCGCGCCCACCAGGCCGGCCTCGTTGCCCAGCGCCGCGTGCACGATCTGCGCCTCGGGCCGGAAGCCCCGGCCGGTGAGGGTGCGGCGGAAGGTGTCCCGGGCGGGGCCGAGCAGCAGGTCGCCGGCCTCGGAGACGCCGCCGCCGATGACGAAGCGGCCGGGGTCGAGCCCGGCGGCGAGGTTGGCGATGCCGACGCCGAGCCAGGTGCCGACCTCGTACAGCAGCTCGGTGGCCATCGGATCGCCGGCCCGCGCGGCCTCGGTGACCAGCGGGCCGGTGATGCCCTCGATGCTGCCGCCGGCCCGGGCCAGCAGCGGCTGGACGGTCGGGGACTCCTCGGCGACCAGCTCCCGGGCATCGCGGACCAGGGCGTTGCCGGAGGAGTACTGCTCCCAGCAGCCGCGGTTGCCGCACGGGCAGCGGTGGCCGCCGGGCATCACCTGCATGTGCCCGAACTCGCCCGCCAGGCCGTACTTGCCCCGGTCGACGTGGCCGTCGCGGACCACGGCGCCGCCGATGCCGGTGCCGAGGGTGAGCATCACCATGTGGTCCTCGCCGCGGCCGGCGCCGAAGCGCCACTCGGCCCAGGCGGCGGCGTTGGCGTCGTTCTCCACCACCACCGGGAACCGCAGCCGCTCGCTCAGCGCCTGCCGGAGCGGTTCGTCGCGCCAGTTGAGGTGGGGGGCGAAGAGCACCCGGGAGCGCTCGGAGTCCACCCAGCCGGCCGCCCCGACGCCGACCGCGTGCACGTCGTGGCGGTCGGCGAGCCGGAGCACCAGGTCGACGATGACGTCCTCGACGACCTTGGGGCTCTTGCTCTTGTGCGGGGTGTCGGTGCGCAGCTTCTCCAACACCGTGCCCTCGCCGTCGACCACCCCGGCGACCACCTTGGTGCCGCCGATGTCGACGCCGACGGTGGGCAGCCGCAGGATGCTCGCGGGCAGCGCGCGCCGGCGGCGCTCGGCGCGCGGGCCGAGGCCCAGCAGGTTGGGCAGGACGGGGGGCCGGGCGGGGAGTCCGGGACTGGTCACGGCTGCGGACGCTCCTCGGGGGGAAGGGGTTCGGTGCGCGCCAGCTCGTGGGCGAGCTCGGCGAGGTCGGAGCCGCCGGCCATCTCGGTGGTGAGCTGTTCGAGGGTGATCGCGGCCCGGGGGTGGCTGCCGGCCGTCCGGCCCCGCCTGAGCAGGGTGAAGTGGTCGCCGACCAGGTACGCGTGGTGCGGGTTGTGGGTGATCAGGACGACCCCGAGCCCGGCGTCGCGGGCGGCGGTGACGTACTTGAGGACCACCCCGGACTGTTTGACGCCGAGGGCGGCGGTGGGCTCGTCCAGGATGAGCACGCGGGCGCCGAAGTGGACGGCCCGGGCGATGGCGACGCACTGGCGCTGGCCGCCGGAGAGGGTGCCGATGGGCCGGTCGACGTCGTGCAGGTCGATGCCCATCCGGGCGAGCGCCTCGCGGGTGGTGGCGCGCATGCCGTCGGCGTCCAGGCGCAGGCCGCCCCAGCGGCGGTGGCCCCGCTCGGAGCCGAGGAAGAAGTTGCGCCAGACCGGCATCAGCGGCACCACGGCGAGGTCCTGGTAGACGGTGGCGATGCCGCGGTCGAGGGCCTGGCGCGGGGAGTCGAGCCGGACCTCCTCGCCGCCGATGGCGTACGTGCCCTCGTCGTGCTGGTGCAGCCCGGCGATGATCTTGATCAGGGTGGACTTGCCGGCGCCGTTGTCGCCGAGCACGCAGCTGATCTCGCCGGTGCGCAGGGTCAGCGAGACGTCCTGGAGGGCGCGGACCGAGCCGTAGGTCTTGCCGACGCCGGTCAGGGAGAGCAGCTCGGTCATCGCGGCCCCCGCTCGGCCCGGATCTTGACCCAGGAGTTCAGCAGCGCGGCGAGCAGCAGCATCCCGCCGAGGAAGAACTTGAACCAGTCGGGGTTCCACTGCGCGTACACGATGCCCTTGCTGGTCATGCCGAAGATCAGCGCGCCGAGCGCGGAGCCGGCCACCGACCCGTAGCCGCCGGTGATCAGGCAGCCGCCGATGACGGCCGCGACGATGTAGATCAGCTCGTTGCCGACGCCCTCGCCGGACTGCACGGTGCCGAAGGAGAACAGCAGGTGCTGGCCGAGCACCCAGGCGCAGAAGCCGACGCCCAGGTAGAGCACGGTTTTGGTGCGGGCGACCGGGACGCCGACCGCGCGGGCCGCGGCCGCGTCGCCGCCCACCGCGAAGATCCAGTTGCCGAAGCGGGTGCGCAGCAGCACCCAGCTGCCGACGGCCAGCAGGCCGAGCCACCACCAGACCGTGGCCTTGATCGTCAGCCCGCCGACGGTGACCTCGGAGGCGAACAGCCATCGGCAGGAGGAGAAGCCCTCCATGTCGGCGATCGGCTTGGTGGTGACGGTGCCGGTGATCAGCTTGGTGACGCCCAGGTTGGCGCCGGTGAGCATCAGGAAGGTGCCGAGCGTGACGATGAAGCTGGGGAGCCTCGTCCGGCCGAGCAGCCGGCCGTTGAGCGCGCCCACCGAGAGCGTGACCGCCAGCGACACCAGGACGCCCACCCAGGTGACCGCGGTCAGCTGGTAGGAGACCATCGAGGAGGTGAGCGCGGCGGTGGTGACCAGCACGCCCGCGGACAGGTCGAACTCGCCGCCGATCATCAGCAGCGACACCGGCACCGCCATGATGCCGATGGTCGAGGCCGCGTACAGCACGGTGCCGATCGAGGACGGCCGCAGGAAGCTGTCGGAGGCGGCCGAGAAGAACAGGAACACCGCCACGGCCGCGATCAGCGAGCCCAGTTCGGGGCGGGCCAGCAGCCGGCGCAGCGCCGCCGGACGGTCCTGGGCGAGGACGTCGGTGGTGCTCACCTGGTCCCCCTGGCGACGTGGTCGGCGAGCGCGTCGGCGTCCTCGCGGGTGAGGATCTGCGGGCCGGTCAGCACCGGCCTGCCGCCGCCCAGCATGTCGAGGTTGGAGCGGTACAGCCAGAGCAGGTCGACGCCCTCGTAGCCCTGGAGGTAGGGCTGCTGGTCGACGGCGAAGCCGACGGCGCCGGACTTCAGCCCGGCGACCACCTGGGTGCCCAGGTCGAAGGTGTCCAGCTCGACGCCGCGGTGGGCGTCCTGGATCGCCTGCAGGCCGGTGGCGGCCATCGGGCCGGAGAGGGTGAGCACGGTGTCGATGCCCTGGTCGGCCTGGAGCTTGGCGGCGACGGCGGCCCGGGCGTCGGGCATGTTGACGCCGTCCACGTACAGGGTCTGGAAGGCGCCGCCGAAGCCGCCGCGGGCGCCGGAGCAGCGCTGTTCCTGGCCGACGTTGCCCTGCTCGTGGATGACGCACAGGACGTTCCTGCGCCCGCGCCCGGCCAGCGTGCTGCCGGCGGCCTGGCCGGCGGTGGACTCGTCCTGGCCGATGTGGGTGAGCGCGCCGAAGCGGGCGGAGAACTCCTGGCCGGAGTTGATGGTGATCACCGGGATGCCGGCGGCCTTCGCCTTGGCCAGCACGTCGGCCATCGCCTCGCCCTTGGCGAGGGTGACCAGCAGGCCGTCCACCTTCTGGTCGATGGCGGCCTGGACGAGCTGCACCTGACCCTGGGTCTGGGCGTCGTTGGAGTACAGGAAGGTGATGTTGTCCTTGGCGGCGGCCTGCTCGGCGCCCTTGCGCACGGTGTCCCAGAACGCGTCACCGGCCCCGGCGTGGGTCACCATGGCGACCTTCCAGCGCGGGGTGTTCACGGCGGCGCCGGCGGCGGCCGCGGCCTTGCTGCGGGCCTGCTCGGCGCGCAGGCCGCCGGTGTCGCTGCAGCCGGCCACGGCGGCGAGGAGCGCCAGGGCGGCGCAGGCGGTGCGGAGCCTGCGGATGGGGTGAGGGCTGGTCGTGCTCATGCCCCTAGTCTGTACGGCGGGTACCGGGCCGATCACACCGCCTCGCCCTCGGCGGGCGTCCGTCCGGGCGGTATCGTGCCCCTCCGGGCGCAATCCCGGGAGTTCACCGGGCACGGCGCCGGTCCCGGGCGTGAGGGGTGGCAGACTATGTCCGACCCGAAAGCGGAACATCACCGAAACGTGATGTTCCTCTCAGGTTCCGCTCAGATTCGGATGGCAACCGATCCCCGGTTCCGAACCGTCTGATGCGATTGGAGCGCGTGCCGGGCAAGTGGGAGCCCGGCCGGCTTGCAACCCGGATACGAGAACTTGATGCAACTGACAGGTACGCCATTCTTCGCCCTCACGGTGATCCTCGTACCGATCTCCATCGCCGTGGCGCTGCTGCTCTGGGGGCGGGTCAAGGGCCCGCGACCGGTGCGGATCCTGTCCAGGCTGGTCATGATCGTGTTCTGCCAGGTCACCGCCGTGATGATGGTCTTCGTCATGGTCAACAACGCCAACCTGATCTACGGCAGCTGGGACGACCTGCTCGGCACCGGCAACCACGTCCGGGCCGTGCCGTCGGTGCCGCCGGCCGACCCGACGCCCGGCGCGAGCGGCGCGGCCGCCCCGCCCACCGAGCACCCGAAGATCCTGCAGTCCTTCCGCGGCGTGGACGACCCCAAGGTGCCGGGTGACGTCCAGAAGACCGACCTCAAGGGTCAGCTGTCCGGCATCGACGGCGAGGTCCTGGTCTGGCTGCCGCCGCAGTACAACGACCCGGCGTTCAAGGACAAGAAGTTCCCGGTCGTCGAGCTGATCCCGGGCTTCCCGGGCTCCTCCTCCACCTGGTACGGCACGCTCCGGGTCTCCGAGCAGCTGAAGCCGCTGATGCAGCAGGGCAAGGTCGCCCCGTTCATCCTGGTCTCCCCCCGCACGCTCCTGCTGGGCAGCAGCACCGACGCCGGCTGCACCGACGTGCCGGGCAAGGTCAACGCCGAGACCTGGCTGACCCGCGACGTCCCGCAGATGGTGCTGGACAACTTCCGCGCCGACCCGTCGCCGGAGCGCTGGGCCGTGGCCGGCTACTCGGCCGGCGCCCACTGCGCCACCAAGCTCGCGGTCGCCCACCCCAACCGGTACCGCGCCGGCATCAGCCTCTCCGGCTACAACGACCCGGCCACCGAGGGCAGCTCGCTGGTGGGCAAGGACCCCAAGCTGCGCGAGGCCAACAACCCGGTCAACATGCTCCGCAACGCCGCCCAGCCCCCGAAGGTCGCCCTCTACATGAGCGGCAACAAGGGCGACGGCTACGAGGGCGCGGTCGCGGTGAAGGACGTCGCCAAGGCCCCGACCGTGGTGGTGCCGGTCGAGACCACCGGCCCGCACGCCAGCGACACCTGGAAGCCGATGCTCCCGAGCATCTTCGAGTGGCTGACCACGATCATCCCGGTCCAGTAGGCCGCCCCGCTCCGCCGAGGGGCCCGTCCGCGTTCACCGCGGACGGGCCCCCGGCGTGTGACGGCCCGTCGGGCGGGCTCCCGAACGGCCGTCAGGCCAGTTCCAGCGCCAGGTAGAAGTCGACCCGGTCCTCCAGGCGCGACAGGTCCCGGCCCGTCAACTCCTCGATACGGCCGATCCGGTACCGCAGGGTGTTGACGTGCACGTGCAGCTGGGCGGCGCAGCGCGTCCAGGAGCCGTCCGAGCGCAGGAACGCCTCCAGGGTGCGGACCAGGTCCGCCTGGTGCTCGATGTCGTACGCGATGACCTTGTCCAGCAGGCGGCTGCGGAACGCCCGGCGGACCTCGTCCGGGACGGCGGCCAGCAGCAGCACGTGCGAGGCCAGCTCCTCGGGGCCGGCCACGCAGACCCGGCCGACCCGGGCACCGGCGATCCGGCGGGCGTGCCGGGCCTCCTCCAGGGCGCCGCGCAGCCCGCCGGCCTCGGGCGCGGGGGCGGAGACGCCGAGGGTGATCCGGCCCTCGGAGCCGAGCCCGGCCTCCAGCGGCGCGAGCAGCTCGCGCAGCGCCTCGGCCGGCACCGCGGTGTCCATCGCGGGCATCACCACGACCGCCCCGGTGCCGGCCCCGGCGACCAGCGCCCGGTCGGTCCGCTCGGTCAGGGCCTCCTCCAGCACCGCCCGTACGGCGCCCTCCGGCAGGCCGGTGCCCTCGGCGCTGAGCACCAGCCAGTTACCGCCCTCGGGCGCCTGCGGCCTCGGCTCGGGGCTCTCGTAGCGGGCGGCCATCGCCGAGGAGGCGTACAGGGTGCGGCTGATCTCGGCGGGGTCGGCGTCGCGCTGCAGCAGGGTGAGCACCTCGTCGGCGAGGCGGCGGCGCAGCCGGCGGCCCTCGTCGCGGCGCTGGCGCTCCGCGGCGACCAGCCGGGCGAGGTTCTCGGCGAGCTGCTGGCGCTTGGCGCTCCACTCGGTGACGTCGCCGGCGACGGCGAGCATCCAGTCGGCGAGCGGGACCTCGGCGTCGGGGGCGGCCGCGGCCGGCAGCAGCGAGTACGAGCCGGTGAGCAGCCGGGCCCGGTGCGGGGGCCGGCGGCGCTGGCGCTGGGCACCGAGGTGGGCGCGGACCAGCTGGTCACGGTCCTCGGCGGAGAGCTTGTCGGCCGGGCCGGCGATGACCGCGCCGGTGGGGGTGAGCACCCAGCAGTCCAGGTCGAGGTCGCCGCCGAGCAGGTCCAGCACGGCGTCCAGGCCGCCGCCGCCGGCCGCCGAGACCAGCAGGCGGTGGCGGTCGACCAGAGCGGCGAGGTCGGCGGCGCGGTCGGCGGAGACCTGCCGGCCGATGAACTCGGTGACGGTGCCGAAGGCGATGTCGTCGGGTACCGCCAACAGGGGCATGCGGTGGCGGCCGCAGGCCTCGACGAGGTCCTCGGGGACCGGCCCGACCTCGGCCTCGCCGGCCGCCAGGGCGACCGCGCCGCCGGCCACGATGGTGCGCACGAACCGCTCGGAGTCCTCCGGGGCGGTGCGCCAGAGCATGCCGGTGAGCACCAGTTCGCCGCCGTGCAGGTAGCGGCCCGGGTCGTGCAGGTCCGTGGTCATGACGCCGCTGACCTGCCGGTCCAGCTCGTCCTCGGCCGCGAGCAGCCGCAGTCGGGGCGCTCCGGGGGCGAGCAGGTCACGGACGCGCATCCGCGGACTCCTTCGGCTGGGGGTGGGGGGTGAGGGTGGTGCCCGGGCCGCCGGGGTGCCGTGCGGGGCGCGTCCGGGAGCCGGGGCTCACAGTGTGCACGAGGAATCGTGCTCGGTGTTACGTACCGGAGGACGCCCGGATCACGGGGTCGTAGCTTCGGAATCACGGCCGGATTACGGTCGTAGGTAGCGCCCGGCACACAGCTGGGCTGCGCAATTGTCTTCCTTAGAGGAACGTACAGGATGGCGGGTCGGCCCACAGCCGGGGCTTCATGCCATCGGTGACTGCCAGTGGCCCCCGTCACAGCGGTTCACTGGCCATACGCCGCCGGACACACCCCGGTGACCAGGACACGACGCCGAGGCAACGAGGCGGTAGCCAGGTCCGGGACAACGGGTTCCGGGCACTGTGCCCACCAGTCCGGTCGGCAGACGACTTGAGGAGACACCCGCATGGAGTTCCTTCGGCCCGCTACCTGGGACGAGGCACTCGCGGCGAAGGCTGAGTACCCGACCGCGCTGCCCATCTCGGGCGGCACGGACGTCATGGTCGAGATGAACTTCGACGTGCACCGGCCATCCGCGATTCTCGACCTGAACCGCATCACCGAGCTGGCCCAGTGGGAGAACGACGGCGACGTCGTGAAGCTCGGCGCCTCGGTGCCGTACAGCCGGATCATCGGCGAGCTGTCCGGGCCCCTCCCCGGCCTCGCGCTGGCCGCCCACACGGTGGGTTCGCCGCAGATCCGCAACCGCGGCAGTGTCGGCGGCAACCTGGGCGCGGCCTCCCCGGCCGGCGACTCGCACCCGGCGCTGCTGGCCGCCGGGCGGGACGTGTTCGTCGAGGCGGCCTCGGTGCGCGGCACCCGCCTGATCCCGATCGACGACTTCTACGTCGGGGTCAAGCGCAACAGCCTGGAGGCCGACGAGCTCATCCGCGCGGTGCACATCCCGGTCGCCGACGGACCCCAGCAGTTCTCGAAGATCGGCACCCGCAACGCGATGGTGATCGCGGTCTGCGCCTTCGGTTTCGCCCTCCACCCGAAGAACGGCACCGTCGGCACCGGCATCGGCTCGGCCGCCCCCACGCCGCGCCGCGCCGTGGAGGCCGAGGAGTACCTGCAGGGCGTGCTCGCCGAGCGCGGCCTGTGGGAGTCCGGCGACCTGCTGGGCACCGAGGTGATCCAGCGCTTCGGCGAGCTGGTGAAGGCCGCGGCCTCCCCCATCGACGACGTCCGCGGCACCGCCGACTACCGGCGGCACGCGCTGGCCGTGATGGCCCGCCGCACGCTGACCTGGACCTGGAACGACTACGGCAAGCAGATCAGGAGCGCGGCATGAGGGTGACTTTCACCGCCAACGGCAAGCCCGTCGAGGCGGACGACGTCTGGGAGGGCGAGAGCCTGCTCTACGTGCTGCGCGAGCGGGTCGGCCTGCCGGGCTCCAAGAACGCCTGCGAACAGGGCGAGTGCGGCTCCTGCACGGTCTACCTGGACGGCATCCCGGTCTGTTCCTGTCTGGTCGCGGCCGGCCAGGTGCAGGGCCGCGAGGTCCGCACCGTCGAGGGCCTGGCCGACGAGAACGGCGAGCTGGGCCTGGTCCAGCAGGCGTTCATCGACGCCGGCGCCGTCCAGTGCGGCTTCTGCACGCCCGGCCTGCTGGTGCAGACCGACGCGCTGCTGGCCGACGACCCGCAGCCGAGCGACTCCGACATCCGCGAGGCGCTCTCCGGCAACCTCTGCCGGTGCACCGGCTACGAGAAGATCATGGACGCGGTGCGGCTGGCTTCCGCCCGCACGTGCGCTAAGGCGGCTTCGGAATGAGCACCCGTACGATCCGGGGTCAGAAGAACCTCCAGAACATCGACCAGGTCAGCAAGGACGGCATCGGCGGCTCCCCGCTGCGCCCGGACGGCAACCTGAAGGTCAAGGGCGAGTTCGCCTACTCGTCCGACATGTGGCACGAGGACATGCTCTGGGGCACGGCGCTGCGCTCGCCGCACCCCCGGGCCAACATCCTCTCGGTCGACGTCTCCGAGGCCCTCACGGTGCCCGGCGTCGCCGCGGTGCTCACCCACGAGGACATCCCGGGCTCCAAGTACTACGGCCTGGAGATCCAGGACCAGCCGGCCCTGGCGATCGACAAGGTCCGCTACCACGGCGAGGCGATCGCGCTGGTCGCGGCCGACCACCCGGAGACGGCCCGCCGCGCGGTGAAGAAGATCAAGGTCGAGTACGAGGTGCTCACCCCGATCACCACCGAGGAGCAGTGCCTCGACCCCGCGACCCACGGCTACGTGCACGAGCCGCACGAGTACAAGTCGCACGGGTACGGCAACATCTGCCACGAGCAGAAGCTGGTCTCCGGTCTCGGCGTGACCGACGAGGTGCGCGCGACGGCGGACGTCGTCGTCAGGGGCACCTACGAGGTCGGCATGCAGGACCAGGCCTTCCTCGGCCCCGAGTCCGGCCTGGCGGTGCCCGCCGAGGACGGCGGCGTCGACCTCTACATCGCCACCCAGTGGCTGCACGTGGACCGCCAGCAGATGGCGCCCGTCCTGGGCCTGCCGGAGGAGAAGGTCCGGCTGACCCTGGCCGGCGTCGGCGGCGCGTTCGGCGGCCGCGAGGACCTGTCGATGCAGATCCACGCCTGCCTGCTGGCGCTGCACACCGGCAGGCCCGTCAAGATCGTCTACGCCCGTGACGAGTCCTTCTTCGGCCACGTCCACCGCCACCCCGCCCGGATGACCTACGAGCACGGCGCCACCCGCGACGGCAAGCTGGTCTACGCCGACGCCCGGATCGTGCTGGACGGCGGCGCCTACGCCTCCGCCTCCCCCGCCGTCGTCGGCAACGCCGCCTCGCTGGGCCACGGCCCGTACGTCATCCCGAACGTGCGGATGCACGCCATCGCGCTCTACAGCAACAACCCGAGCTGCGGCGCCATGCGCGGCTTCGGCGCGGTGCAGGCCGCGTTCGGCTACGAGACCCAGATGGACCGCCTCGCCGCCGAGCTGGGCATGGACCCGGTCGAGCTGCGCCAACTGAACGCGATGACCGAGGGCGACTTCATGCCCACCGGCCAGCGGATCGACTCGCCGGCCCCGGTCGCCGAGCTGCTCCAGCGGGTCAAGGACATGCCGCTGCCGCCGCCGCTGGACCTGGACAACTTGGACATCCGCCAGGTGCCGGGCGCGCTGTCCAACACCTCGCACGGCGAGGGCATCGTGCGCGGCGTCGGCTACTCCGTCGGCATCAAGAACGTCGGCTTCTCCGAGGGCTTCGACGACTACTCCACCGCCCGGGTGCGCCTGGAGGTGATCGGCGGCGAGCCGGTCGCCATGGTGCACACCGCGATGGCCGAGGTCGGGCAGGGCGGCGTCACCGTCCACGCCCAGATCGCCCGCACCGAGCTGGGCGTCGAGCAGGTCACCATCCACCCGGCCAACACCGAGGTCGGCTCGGCCGGCTCCACCTCCGCCTCCCGGCAGACCTACATGACCGGCGGCGCGGTGAAGCTCGCCGCCGAGGCGGTCAAGGCCGCGCTGATCGACAAGGGCCGCCGCCGCTACGGCTGGGGGCACCGGGACATCGACCTGATCGGCGGCAAGGTCGTCTCCGAGTCGGCCGGCGTGCTCGTCCCCATGGTCGACCTGCTCGGCGACGAGGCCATCGACCTCACCCGCGAGCACCACCACCGTCCGACCGTCCCCTTCGACAAGGAGACCGGGCAGGGCTTCGGCCACGTCCAGTACACCTTCTGCGCCAACCGCGCGGTGGTCGACGTGGACGTCGAGCTGGGCCTGGTCAAGGTGGTCGAGCTGACCGCCGCCCAGGACGTGGGCAAGGCGCTCAACCCGCTCTCGGTGGTCGGCCAGATCCAGGGCGGCTGCACCCAGGCACTGGGCCTGGCCGTGATGGAGGAGATCATCGTCAAGGACGGGAAGGTGCGCAACGCCTCCTTCACCGACTACCTGATCCCCACCATCCTGGACACCCCGCCGATCCCGGTCGACATCCTGGAGCTGCCCGACCCCAACGCCCCGTACGGGCTGCGCGGCGTCGGCGAGGCCCCCACCGTCTCCGCCACGCCGTCCATCGTCGCGGCCATCCGCAACGCGACCGGCCTCGCGCTCAACCGGATCCCGGTCCGGCCCGAGCACCTGACCGACACGCTCTGACAGACCTCCCCGGGGCGGCGCACGTCTTCCCGGTCGCCCCGGGGCAGCACCACCCGCACCACCACCCACAGCGAAACCAGAGACATGCACCGGATCCGCCGCCCGTCCCACGCCGGGGCCCGGCAGCGCACGCACCACCGCCCGCTGCACACCGTGAGTCGAATCGTCCCCCTGTGCCACACCGATGACTGGCTGTCAGGTCGGCTCGCCCACCCCAACCCCCTTTGAACCTTGGGAGTGGACATGACCCGGATCCCCACGGAGCCCGGCACCACTGAAGACAGACCCGCCGAGGACGACACCCTCACGCCGTCCTCCGCGACACCGCCGAAGAACACGCTCGACGCCTATTTCAAGATCTCGGCCCGGGGCTCCTCCTTCGGCAACGAGCTCCGCGGCGGCCTCACCACCTTCATGGCGATGGCCTACATCATCCTGCTCAACCCGATCCTGCTGTCGGGGGCCGACAAGAACGGCCTCCACCTGGATCACGCGCAGCTGACCACCGCCACCGCGCTGGCCGCCGCCGTCACCACCATCCTGCTCGGTGTGGTCGGCAACGTGCCGCTCGCCGCGGCCGCCGGCCTCTCGGTCTCGGGCGCGATATCCGCCATCGTCGTCCCGCACACCACCTGGCCCCAGGCCATGGGCCTGTGCGTGATCTACGGCCTGCTGATCGTGCTCCTGGTCGTCTCCGGCCTCCGCGAGAAGATCATGAACGGCATCCCCCTGCCGATCAAGCACGCGATCACCATCGGCATCGGTCTGTTCATCGCCCTGATCGGCCTCAACAAGGCCAGCTTCGTCCACCAGGGCAAGGGCCCGCTGCTGTCGCTCGGCCCCACCGGCGAGCTGGCCGGCTGGCCGGTCCTGATCTTCAGCATCACCCTGCTGAGCATCTTCGTCCTGCTGACCCGCAACGTGCGCGGCGCGATCCTGATCGGCCTGGCCGGCGGCACCGCGCTCTCGTTCATCGTCACGGCCGCGGCCGGGATCGACGACAAGGTCTGGGGCCTGCAGGTGCCCAAGTGGCCCGGCAGCCCGGTGGACTCCCCCGACTTCGGGCTCTTCGGCGACGTCGACCTGTTCGGCGCCTTCGGCGGCAGCGGCATGGGCGCGATCAGCGCCTCGGTGGCCGTCTTCACCCTGGTCCTGGCCGGCTTCTTCGACGCGATGGCCACCATCATCGGCGTCGGCACCGAGGCCGGGCTCGCCGACAAGCAGGGCCGGATGCCCGGCCTGAGCAAGGCGCTGTTCGTGGACGGCGCGGGCGGCGCGATCGGCGGCGTCGCCGGCGCCTCCGGCCAGACCGTCTTCGTGGAGTCCGCCACCGGCGTCGGCGAGGGCGCCCGCACCGGGCTCGCCTCGGTGGTCACCGGCGGCTTCTTCGCCCTGATGCTGTTCTTCACCCCCATCGCCGGCATGGTGCCGGTGCAGGTCGCCTCGGCCGCCCTGGTGGTCATCGGCTCGATGATGATGAGCCAGGCCCGGCACATCGACTGGTCGGACCGCGAGGTCGCCATCCCGGCCTTCCTCACCTGCGTGCTGATGCCGTTCACCTACAGCATCACCGCCGGTGTCGCCGCCGGTGTGATCGCCTACTGCGCGATCAAGGCCGGCCGCGGCAAGTGGCGCGAGCCCGGTCCGCTGATGTGGATCCTCACCGCCGTCTTCCTGGTCTACTTCGCCCTCACGCCCATCAAGTCCTGGCTGGGCGTGCACTAGGTCGCTGTCGCCGCCGTACGGGAAAACCTCCCGTACGGCGGCACCCCCGTTACCCTCGATATAGCGTCAAGGAGCACCGGACATGCACGACATCGCCGAGCAGCTGCAGGCCTGGCACGCGTCGGGCCGCTCCTTCGCCGTGGCCACGGTGGTCGGGGTCTCCGGCAGCGCCCCGCGCGACCCCGGTGCCGCCCTCGCCGTCGACGCCGCCGGCGAGGCGATCGGCAGCGTCTCCGGCGGCTGCGTCGAGGGGGCCGTGTACGAGCTGTGCCGCAGCGCCATCGCCTCCGGCGAGCCGGTGCTGGAACGCTTCGGCTACAGCGACGAGGACGCCTTCGCGGTCGGCCTGACCTGCGGCGGGATCCTGGACGTCTTCGTCCAGCCGGTCGTCCCCGGCGCCGGCGCCGGCCTGGACGCCGGCATCGCGTACCTCGCCTCCGGCACCCCGGTCGCCCTCGCCCGGGTCGTCGACGGCCCGCCCGGCCTGGCCGGCGCCACCGTCGCGGTCACCGCCGACACCCACCACGGCAGCCTCCGCCCGGCGTCCTCCTCCGGCCCGTCGCCCGCCACCGCCCTCCCCGCGGCCCGCTACGCCCGGCACCTCCCCGCGCTGGAGCGCGCCGTGGTCACCGAGGCCCGCGCCATGCTGGACGCCGGCCGCACCGGCCGGGTCGTCCTCGGCCTCGACGGCCGCCCCTGCGACGAGGAGGGGCGCGGCACCGTCACCGTCTTCGTCGAGTCGTACGTCCCCGCGCCCCGGATGCTGGTCTTCGGCGCCATCGACTTCGCCGCCGCCGTGGTGCGGATCGGCAGGTTCCTCGGCTACCACGTCACCGTCTGCGACGCCCGCCCGGTCTTCGCCACCGCCCGCCGGTTCCCCGACGCCGACCAGGTCGTCGTCGACTGGCCGCACCGCTACCTGGACTCCCAGCTGGAGCGCCTCGACGGCCGCACCGTGATCTGCGTGCTCACCCACGACGCCAAGTTCGACATCCCGCTGCTGGAGCGGGCCCTGCGGCTGCCGGTCGGCTACGTCGGCGCGATGGGCTCCCGCCGCACCCACCGCGACCGTGAGGCCCGGCTGCGCGAGGTCGGCCTCACCGAGGCCGAGATCGGCCGGCTGCGCTCCCCCATCGGCCTCGACCTCGGCGCCCGCACGCCCGAGGAGACCGCCGTCTCGGTCGCCGCCGAGATCGTCGCCCACCGCCGCGGCGGCAGCTGCCTGCCGCTCAGTGCCGGCGACGGCCCGATCCACCACGACCTCGCCCGGGTCGAGGAGCCGGCCGCCGCCCCCGACGCGGCCTGAGCCCCCGGCGCGCGGCCCTCAGGGCGTGACGATGTTGTAGGCCTCGCAGATCAGCGGAGGGTCGGCCGGGATGCCGACCTCGGCCAGGATCGGCAGCAGGACCGCGACGAAGTGCTCCAGCGCCTCCCGGGACTCCCACACGTCCGTGACGTGCCAGCCGCCGTCCGGGGTCGGCCCGGCCGCGTGCAGCAGCAGACCGCGCACCGGCCAGTCCCGGGGTTCGTTCAGCCCGGTCCCGCCGGTGAGGCGGTCGACGGCCTCGTCGTACTGGGCCCGGGACGCCCCGGAAAGGTCGAACAACGCGATGACCGCCATGACGGGGCTCCTTGCCGTACCGGGCTCGCTGCCGACTCCAGTGCAGCCCCGGGCCCGTCCCCCCGGCCAACGCAACGCGGCAGCCGGGTGAATCCCGGCGCGGCCCGATACACGGCCCGGCACGCGGCCCCGCGCGGGGTCAGTCCGCGACGGCCAGCCGGACGCCGAAACCGACCACCACCACACCGGTCACCCTGTCCATCGCGCGGCGGGCCGCGGGGCGGCGCAGCCAGCCGCGGACGGCCTTGGCGAAGCCCACCAGCACGGCCGACCAGAGCAGCCCCTCCACGACGTGCACGCAGGTCAGCGCCACCCCGGCGGCGAAGTGCGGGGCCCCGGCCGGGATGAACTGCGGCAGCACGGCCACGTAGAACACGCCGACCTTGGGGTTCAGCAGGTTGGTGAGGGTGCCGCGGCGCCAGCCGTGCAGCAGCCCGTCGGAGCCGGCCGGGCCGTCCTCCTCCGCGGCCGGCTCCCCGCCCCGGTCGCGCAGCATCCCGATGCCCATCCAGATCAGGTACGCCGCCCCCGCCCAGCGCAGCACCTCGTACGCCAGCTGGGAGGCCGTGAGCAGCGCGGTGACGCCGGCCGAGGTGAGGGTGCCCCAGAGCAGCGTCCCGGTCTGGATGCCGAGCACCACCCCCCAGGCCTGCCGCCGGCCGGCCAGCGCCGAGGTGCGCAGGATCAGCGCGGTGTCGAGCCCGGGGGTGAGCGTGAGCAGCCCCACGACGAGGGCGAAGGACCAGAGCGCGGCCGTCATCTCCATGGCCCGGATCGTAGGGCCCCGGCCGCGCGCCCGCCGCCGGTTTTTACAGCGGCCGGACGTGCTCGGCGACCGGGCGGCCCTCCTGTTCGGTCGGGTCGAACTCCACCCGCTGTCCCTCGGTGAGCGTCCGCTCGACCTCGCCCACGATCGAGTCGAAGTACACGTACAGCTCCGGCCCGCCGTCGTCCGGCGTGATCATCCCGTAGCTGTGGTCCCGGTGGTACGCGGTCACCGTGCCCGTGGCCATGAGTCCTCCTCGGAGTACGTCCCAGCAGTGCCCCTCAGGAGTACCAAACCCCCCGCCCCGATCCACGGAACACGCCCGACGTTCAGTCGGCCGTGCCCGCAGGCACGACCCACCGGGTGGGCCGGCCGGTCACTGCGGCGCGTCGTCGATCAGGTAGCGCCCCCTCACGCCGTCCGGTCCAGCCTGTGTTCCGAGGGACCGGTGAGATCGGGCAGGCCGCCCTCGGCCAGCCAGTCGAGGAAGGATTCCCGGCGACGGCGCTTGATCGCGTCCTCCAGTGCCGCGTTGACGGTCGCGACCTCGGTGGTCGTCCCGAAGATCTCCGCAGCCTCGGCGAGCAGCTGGTCGTTGACGTCCATCACGGTGCGGGCCATGAGCGGCCTCCTCGGGCTGGCGGGCCTGCGATATCGATGTCCATCGTCATCGATATCGCAGGCCCGGCGCTCAGGTCACGTTCAGGCGGGCGGCGAGGCGCAGGAGGCCCGGGGAGAGGCGGCTGAGGAGGCGGGCGGCGCGGGCCTCGGGGGTGACCGGGACGACCGCGCGGTCGTCGCGGACGGCCCGCAGGATCTGGGCGGCGACCTTCTCCGGGGGGAAGCCGCGGCGGGCGTAGAGACGGGCGGCGCGGGCCTGCTTGGCGGCCTGCTGGTCGGCCGTGGTGGCGGAGAAGGTGGAGGTGCGGGTGATGTTGGTGTTGACGATGCCCGGGCAGATGGTGGAGACGCCGACGCCGTGGGCGGCCATCTCGGCGCGCAGGCAGTCGGAGAGCATGAAGACCGCGGCCTTGCTGGTCGCGTACGCGGTGAGCGCCTTGGAGGGCAGGTAGGCGGCGGCGGAGGCCAGGTTGACGATGTGGCCGCCGGCGCCGCGCTCGGCCATCAGGGTGCCGAAGGCGCGGCAGCCGTGGATGACGCCCCACAGGTTGACGTCCAGGACCCGCTGCCACTCCTGGTCGGTGGTCTGCAGGAAGGTGCCGGAGTGGCCGATGCCGGCGTTGTTGACGACGACGTCGGGCACGCCGTGATCGGCGGCGACCTGCTTGGCGAAGGCCTGGACGGCGGGGCCGTCGCTGACGTCGACCCGGTAGGCGTGGGCGCGCGGGCCGATCAGCGAGGCGAGCTCGGCGGTGCGTTCGGCGGCGGCGAGGTCGAGATCGCAGACCACCACGGTGGCGCCGTCCTCGGCGAAGGCGAGCGCGGTGGCCCGTCCGATGCCGCTGCCGCCACCGGTGATCACCACCAGCCGGCCGTCGGTCCGGCGCCCCTCGGTGTGCTGCCCCTCGGCGTGGTGCCCGACCGCGGCGATGTGCTCGCGGACCAGTCCGGCCACCGCGGCCCCCTTCTCCAGCAGCGCGGACCAGTGGGTGGCGTGCAGCCTGCGCCGGGTCAGCCTCGGCACCCAGCGCTCCAGGCCCTCGGAGAGGAACGGCGCCACGTAGTGGTCCTCGGTGAGGGTGATCAGCTGGACCGGCACCTCGGTGGGCCGCTCCCGCGGGGCCCGCAGCACGGGCCGCATGTTGGCCCGGTACAGCTCGATGCCGCGCACCGCGTCCTGGCGCAGGGTGGGCTGCGGGTGGCCGGGGCGCGGGCTCACCCGCTCCAGGTCGCGCAGCACCCGGGGCCAGGCGCGGGCGAGGCCGAGCCGCCAGACGCCCGGGGCCAGGTAGGGCAGATGGAAGGCGGTGATGTACCAGGAGGACAGGCCCTGGGAGATCAGCTGCCTCAGGTGCCGCGGGGTGGGCCGGCGGTAGCGCTCGCGCAGCCAGTGCCCCATGTGGTCCAGGCAGGGGCCGGACATGGTGGTGTACGAGGCGAGGCGGTGCTCGGCGCCGGGCGCGGTGACGGCCTCCCAGGACTGCAGCGAGCCCCAGTCGTGGGCGACCAGGTGCACCGGACGGCCGGGGCTGACCGCGTCGGCGACGGCGAACAGGTCGGCGGCGAGCCGCTCCAGCCGGTAGCCGTCGCGGTCGGCGGGCGCCCCGGAGGCGCCGGCGCCGCGGACGTCGTAGCGCACCACGTGGTGGTCGCGGGCGAGGTCGGCGGCCACGTCGTCCCAGACCGCGTGGGTGTCGGGGTAGCCGTGGACGAGGAGCACGGTGGGCGCGTCCGGGTCGCCGTCCTCGAAGACGGCGAGCGGGAGCCCGCCGGAGTGGACGGTGCGGCGGCGGGGGGTCATGCGGCCTCCTCCAGGGTGGTCCAGCGCCGCACGTGCGGCAGGTCGTCGTCCAGCCAGTAGGCGTCGTCCTCGGTGACGACGAGCAGTTCCTCGAACTTGATCCCCACCTCGCGGAAGCCGATGTGCGGCTCCACGGCCCACAGCCCGGGCGTCGGCGCGTGCCGGGAGGACCGGCCGTCCGCCCAGAGCGGGGAGCGGCCGTGGAGGCGTTCGCCGATCAGCTCGCGGCCGAGCGTCTGGAGTGTACGCACCCCGAAGCCGAACACGGTGACCCCGGCGGGGCCGCGGCTGGTGGTGCGGGTGACCTGGTGGCCGATCACCCGGCCCGGGTAGACCCGGTGGCGGTTGTCGTAGCCGTGCTCGACGAGCTGCGCATCGACGGCCGCGTACACCTCGTCGAGCGGCCGACGGGCGCGGACCTCGGCGAGGATCAGCTCGCGGTAGACCCGGAGGTCGGCGGCGAGGCGGTCCCAGACGGGGTTGTCGCCGACCTTGCCGCCGTAGCCGATGTCGGCGGTGTAGCCGTCGACGACGGGCGCGCAGTCCAGCACGTACGGCATGCCCTCCTCCAGGCGGCGGTCGCCGGCGAAGAACTGCAGCGGGGTGTGGAAGTGGCGGAAGGCCGTCCGGTCGCCGAACCAGGCGAAGGGGACGTGGAAGAAGTCCTGCACCCCGGCGGCGACCAGGCGGCGGCGCAGCTCGGCGGTGGCCTGCCGTTCGGTGACGCCCGGTTCGATCCAGGCGGCGACCTGTTCGGCGCAGTGGTAGGCGAGCTGCTGGGTCTCCCGGAAACGGGCGAGGTCGTGCTCGGTGTAGCGGAAGGCGGGCGGGCGGGGCACGGCTGGCTCCTTGGGGGCGTTTCCTTCGGGTGGTGTCGGGCGGGACGCCCTGGCTCAGAGGTCCAGGACGAGGGTCTCGCCCTCGGCGGCCCGGGAGACGCAGGGCAGCAGGGCGCCGGCGGCGCGCTGCCCGTCGGTCAGCCGGCGGTCGCGGTGCTCGGGGGTGCCGGCCAGTAGCCGGACCTCGCAGGTGCCGCAGAAGCCCTGGTGGCAGGAGTACGGCAGGTCGGGGCGGGCCTCGCGGAGCACGTCCAGCGCGGAGCGGTCGGCGGGGACGTCGAGGGCGGGCCCGTCGGCGCCCAGGCGCAGGGTGAACGGGCGGCCGCCGGTGACCGGCGCGGCGCCGAAGCGTTCGAAGTGCAGGGCGGTGGCGGGCGAGGCGTCCAGGGCCTCCTGGACGGCGGTGAGCATGGGGGCCGGGCCGCAGCAGTAGACGGCGGCGCCGGGCGGGGCGTCGGCGAGCAGTTCGGCGCCGGTGGGCGGGCCGCCGTGCTCGTCGTCGGCGCGCAGCCGGACCCGCCGCGGGTCGAGGGCGCGCAGCTCCTCGGCGTACGGGAGGGTGTCGGCGGTGCGCCCGGTGAGGGTCAGCCGCCAGTCGAGGCCGAGGCGGCGGGCCTCGTGGGCGATGGGCAGCAGCGGGGTGACGCCGATGCCGCCGGCGAGCAGCAGCACGGCGGGTTCGGCGCAGAAGGCGAAGCCGTTGCGGGGGCGGCGGGCGGTCAGCCGGGTGCCGGGGTGGAGGGTGTCGTGGACCTCCCGGGAGCCGCCGCCGCCCTCGGGCAGGCGCCGGACGGCGATCCGGTAGCCGGTGCGGTCGGCGGGGTCGCCGGTGAGCGAGTAGTGGCGCTCGCGTCCGGAGGGCAGCCGCAGCCGCAGGTGGGCGCCGGGCTGCCAGGCGGGCAGCGGGCCGCCGGAGGGGTCGGCGAGGCGCAGTTCGACGACGTCGGGGCCCAATTGCCGGCGGGCGGTGACGGCGAGTGGCAGCGCCGGGGTGGGGCGGGCGGCGGGGCGCCGGGGGTTGCGGCGCAGCAGGGGGCGGCCGAGGGCGGGGGTGTAGCGCTCGCCGAAGGCGGTGAGGCGCTGCAGGAACCGGTCCGGTCCGGGGCGGCCGTAGAGGTCGGGGGGCGGGTTGAGCAGGTCCATCGTGGGCGGGTCCTGTCGGGTTACCGGTGGGCGGCGGCGGCGCGGGCGGCCGGGGAGGTGGCGAGGTAGCCGAGGGCCTGGCTGGAGGAGCCCTCCTGGGTGGGGTGGTAGCCGCGGCGCAGGTAGCGCAGGCCGGAGCGCAGCGAGCGGACCGGGTCGGGCAGCAGGCCGCGCTTGGAGATCCGGTACGCCTCGCCCCAGGTGGGCCGGATCCGGCCGTCGAGGGTGGGGTCGGCGGCGAGCAGGAAGCGGGCGCCGCGCACCCAGAGGTGGAACAGCAGCGGGCCGGAGACCAGCATGCCGCGGACGCGGCGCAGGTAGCCGGGGTCGAGGTGGACCATCAGGTCGTAGGCGACGCTGCGGTGTTCGACCTCCTCGGCGCCGTGCCAGCGCAGCAGGTCGAGCATCGTGGGGTCGGCCTGGGCGCGGTCCAGGCCCGGGGAGTTGAGGGCCCAGTCGCCGAGGAAGGCGGTGAAGTGTTCGATGGCGGCGACGAAGGCGACCCGTTCGATGATGTTCTCGCGGCGCTGGAGGGGCGTCAGGCCGGGCTTCTCGCCGAGGATCCGCCGGAACAGCCAGGAGATCTGCCGGACGTAGGGGCGCGGGTCGAGGCCCTGGCCGAGCAGGTGGTCGAGGACCTCCTGGTGGGCCTCGGCGTGGATGGCCTCCTGGCCGATGAAGCCGAGCACCTCCTCGCGCAGCCGCTCGTCGGTGATCAGCGGCAGGGCGTCCTTGAACACCTGGACGAACCAGCGCTCGCCCTCGGGCAGCAGCAGGTGGAGGACGTTGATGGTGTGGGTGGCCATCGGCTCGTCGGGGATCCAGTGCAGCGGCAGCCGGGACCAGTCGAAGTGGACGTCGCGGGGTTCGAGGACCAGGTCGTGGTGGACGCGGGCGGGGGTGGGGCTGGGCATGAGGGGGCCTCCTGACCTGCGGATGGCGGCTCGGCCCTGGAAAACGTACTCGCGGGTAGGCCCGGCCACAAGGGTTTCGGTGGTTCTTATCGACATCGCGTCTAATAACTCTCGCCCCAGGGGGCCGGCCCCGGGAACGACGAAGCCCCGCCACCGGGGCGGGGCTCACGAAGGCTGCCGGAAGGCGGCGGGATCAGACCGCCATGGCGAGCATCAGCGGCGCCGCGCGGGCGGCGAGCAGTTCGGCGGCGGCCTTGAGCCGGTGGACGTTGTCGACCGGCATCGAGGTGGCCAGGCAGCCGACCGTGCTGCCGGCGGTCACCGGGACGGCCGCGCACACCGTGCCGAGCGCGTACTCCTGGATGTCCAGCACCGGGACGGTGGCCGGCTGGCGCTCCAGGCGGTGCATCAGCTGGTCGGCGTCGGTGATGGTGCGCGAGGTGAGCCGGGCGACCGGGTGGCGGGAGAAGTGGTCCAGCCGGGCGTCGTGGTCGAGCTGGCTGAGCAGGCACTTGCCGATGGCGCTGGCGTGCGCGGTGGCCCGGAAGTCCACCCACTCCTGCACGGCCGGGGCGTGGTCGGCGGCGGAGACGGCCTCCACCGACAGCTCGCCGTCGTGGTAGCGGCTGAAGTACACGGCCGCGCCCAGCTCGTCGCGCAGCTCGGCGAGCCGCTGGTTGAGCCGGATCCGCACCAGCTGCTCGCGGTTGTGCTGGCCGAGCAGCGCGAAGGTCCCGCCGAGCACCCAACCGCCGTCCTGGCACTGGAGGTAGCCCTCGATCTCCAGGATCTCGGCCAGCCGCCGTACGGTCGGCAGACCGAGCGAGGTCTCCCGGGCGAGCGAGACCAGGGTGGCCCCGTCCTGGTGCCGGTCGACCGCCTCCAGCAGTCTCAGGGCGTGCTGCAGGGAGGTGAACGGGCCGGGCGCGCCCTGGTCCAGCGTGGCGTGACGACCCGGGGCTGGTGTCGACATGTCTCCCCTTCCGACGAACCGGCGCGCGGAACGACCGCGGGCTTCTCCAGCCTAACCACCAACGGGGCCGGTCAGTTGCCGCTCGGCGGATATTCCCGCCGGTACTGGCAAGGTACTTGACCGGCATATGCCACGGCGTCGCTTCCGTCCCATGGATCGCCGTCGCGGCCCGCCCCCGGAGAGCCGGAACGCGCCGTGGCCGGGCCGCTCCCCACTGCCCCGGGGGAACGGCCCGGCCGTGGTCGCCGGGGTGCGGGCCCCGGCGACCGGAGGGTGGGGCGGATGGCCTGTCGGAGCGTCAGTCGTCCTCGCCCGAGCGCAGCTTCGCGACGGCGGCGGCCAGGCGCGAGCCGTACTCCTCGTCGGCCGCGTGGAAGTGCGCGAGGTTCTTCTCCACGATGTCGTCGCGCGACACCTGGGCCAGGAAGCCCGCGATGTTGCCGATCAGACGGGCCTTCTCGCCGTCCGACATCAGCCGGTAGAGCTCGCCGGCCTGGAAGAAGTCGTCGTCCTTGGCGTGCGCCGGCGTGGTGTAGGTGCCGGTGTGGCCGCCGACGGCGGACGGCGCGGCGAGCGCGCCGTCGGTCTGGGCCGGGCCGTCGTACGAGTTGGGCTCGTAGTTCTTGGCGCGGCCGGCGGAGTTGGCGGCCATGAAGCCGTCCCGGCCGTAGTTGTTCGCCTCGGTGGCGCGCGGGGCGTTCACCGGCAGCAGGGTGTGGTTGACCCCGAGGCGGTAGCGCTGGGCGTCGGCGTAGGCGAACAGGCGGCCCTGGAGCATCTTGTCCGGGGAGGGGCCGATGCCGGGCACGAAGTTGTTCGGCGAGAACGCGGACTGCTCGACGTCGGCGAAGACGTTCTCCGGGTTCCGGTTGAGGACCAGGCGGCCGACCTTGACCAGCGGGTAGTCGGCGTGCGGCCACACCTTGGTCAGGTCGAAGGGGTTGAAGCGGTAGTCCGCCGCCTCGGCGACCGGCATCAGCTGGACGTAGAGGGTCCAGGTCGGGAACACCCCGCGCTCGATGGCCTGGTGCAGGTCGCGCTGGTGCGAGTCGGCGTCGGCGCCCAGCACCTCGGCGGACTGCCCGCCGTCCAGGCTGCGGACGCCCTGGTTGGTCTTGAAGTGGTACTTCACCCAGTACGCGTCGCCCTGCTCGTTGACCCACTGGTAGGTGTGCGAGCCGTAGCCGTTCATGTGCCGGTACGAGGCGGGGATGCCGCGGTCGCCGAACAGCCAGGTGATCTGGTGGGTGGAGGCCGGCGAGTGGGCCCAGAAGTCCCAGACGTTGTCCGCCTCCTGGACGCCCGTGTACGGGTCGCGCTTCTGCGAGTGGATGAAGTCGGGGAACTTCACCGGGTCCTTGATGAAGAAGACCGGGGTGTTGTTGCCGACGAGGTCGTAGTTGCCCTCCTCGGTGTAGAACTTCACCGCGAAGCCGCGCGGGTCGCGCACCGCGTCGCCGGAGCCCAGGGCGCCGGCCACGGTGGAGAAGCGCAGGAACAGCTCGGTGCGCTTGCCGACCTCGGAGAGGAAGGCCGCCCGGGTGTACCGCGAGACCTCGTCGGTCACCTCGAAGTAGCCGTACGCGCCGGAGCCGCGGGCGTGCACGACGCGCTCCGGGATGCGCTCGCGGTTGAAGCGGGCGAGCTTCTCCAGCAGCTGCTGGTCCTGGATGAGCAGCGGGCCGTACTCGCCGGCCGAGGCCGAGTTCTGGTTGTCGGCGACCGGGGCGCCGGACTCCGTGGTCAGGATCTTGGGCATGGAGGGTCCTTCGGGAGGGGAAAGGCGGTGCGTGGTACGGGAGTCGGCGGTGGGTCAGACGCCCAGCAGGCGCCAGCTCGCGGAGCGGCGGCGGGAGGAGTGCTCGCCGTCGGGGCCGTCGGCCGGCAGCAGCCCGGCGACGGCGGTGGAGAGCGCGGCCGGGCCGGCGAACGGGCGGGCGGCGGTGAGGGAGGCGGCCTCGTCGGCGGTCAGGCCCGCCTCGACGAGCGCGGCGGCGGCCTCGGCGGCGGGTACCGCCTCGAACCAGCGCAGGGCGAGGGCCGCGCGGCCGGCCTCGGTGAGGCGGCCGGTCAGCCGCAGCCGGGCCAGGCCGCCGTCCGGGTAGACGTTGATCCGCACGTGGGTGACCGGGCGGCCGAGGTCCAGCCGGAAGCGGTGCCGGGTGTCGGGCTGCAGGCGGGTGCGGGGCAGGACCGTGAACCAGCCGTCCGGATCGGTGGACGGGTCCCCGCCGGCGGAGGCGTCGTAGCCGACCAGGTCGGCCCAGCCGGGGGCGTTGGCGACGAAGTGGGTGGTGTCCACCTCGGCGGCCAGGACCTCACCGCCCCCGGCCAGGGCGATCCGCACCCAGTCGTTGGCCTTGTCGCGCCGACGCCGGGTCTCCCAGCCCTCGCCCATGACGGAGGCGCGACCGGGAGCGTTCAGGTTGTGCGGGGAGGAGAAGTAGCGGTCCGACGCGGCCTCGGCGACCCCGCCGTACTCCTGGGCGGCCAGGTCGAAGGTGAGGCCGTCCAGCTCGCGCGGGTCGGGCAGCACCTCGCCGTGCACCCGCAGCCGGGCCACGCCGCCGTCGGGGAAGATGTTCAGCCGGACGTGGGTGTACCGGGTGCCGTCGGCCACCTCGAACTCATGGGCGGTGTCGCCCCGCAGCGGGGTGCGCGGCAGGATCTCCACCCACGCGGCCTCCCCCAGCTCCTCGGGCGAGGGGTGGCCGGGGACGGCCGCGGCCTCGACGGAGGCGGACTCCGGGTAGTTGCCGGTGAAGTGGGCGGTGTCCACGATCAGGCCGCGGATCACTCCGGCGGCGCCGAGCCGGACGATCGTCCAGTCGTGGTCCTCGTCGGTGGGGTGCGGCTGCTCGGCGCTCACGCCGCGGCGGCGCTTGGACTCCCAGCCGTCCATGATCTGGCCCTTGTGGCCGAAGGTGTGCGGGCGGAACTCGGCGGGCCTCGCGACCAGCAGGTTCTCGGCGTCCGCGAAGGTGTCCTCGTTGGTGGCGACGACGCCGGCGCCCAGCGCGCGGGAGGCCAGGTCGACCAGCTCGGTGAACGGAGCGCTCGGGGGGTTGACGGTGCTCACTGGTTCTCCTGACGTCGGTTCGGGCGGGTGATCTGACGACCGAACGGCTCGGCCGCGGTGTCGACGACCCGGCCGCGGAGCCAGGTGGTGCGGACGGCACCGGTGAGCGTCCGGCCCGCGTACGGGGTGACGGGGTTGCGGTGGTGCAGCTCGGCCGCGCGGACCGCGAACGCGCCGTCCGGGTCGAAGGCGACCAGGTCGGCGTCGTGGCCGACCGCGATGGCGCCCTTGGTGCCGGCCAGGCCGGCCAGCTCGGCCGGGCCGCCCGCCATCCAGCGGACGACGTCGCGGAGCGTGTGGCCGCGCCGGCGGGCCTCGGTCCAGACGGCCGGCAGGCCCAGCTGGAGGGAGGCGATGCCGCCCCACGCGGCGGCGAAGTCCCCGCTGCCGCCGAACTCCGGCAGCAGCTTGAGGTCGGGGGTGGACGGCGAGTGGTCGGAGACGACGGCGATGAACTCGCCGTCCGCCAGGGCCCGCCAGAGCGCGTCCCGGTTGGACTCGTCGCGGATCGGCGGGCAGCACTTGAACGCGGTGTCGCCGTCCGGCACCTGCTCGGCGGCCAGGGTGAGGTAGTGCGGGCAGGTCTCGGCGGTGACCGCGACGCCGTCCGCGCGGGCCTGCCGCAGCAGCGGCAGCACGGCGGCCGAGGAGACGTGCAGGATGTGCACCCGGGCGCCGGTGCGCCGGGCGGTGTCCAGCAGCCGGGCGACCGCGGCGGTCTCGGCGTCGGCCGGGCGCGAGGCCAGGAAGTCGCGGTAGTGGACGCCGGGTTGCTGGGGCGCCGCCTCCAGCACCGCCGGGTCCTCGGCGTGGATGATCGCCAGCGCGCCGATCCGGGCCTGCTCGGCGAGGGCGGACTCCAGGTCGGCCTGCTCGACGTGCGGGAACTCGTCGACGCCGGACGGGGCGAGGAAGGACTTGAAGCCGAACACGCCCTCGCGGTGCAGGGGTTCGAGGTCGGCGGTGTTGCCGGGGACGGCGCCGCCCCAGAAACCCAGGTCGACCCAGGCCTGCCCCTCGGCGGTCTTCCGCTTGGCCGCCAGCCCCTCCACCGTGGTGGTGGGCGGGATCGAGTTCAGCGGCATGTCGATGATCGTGGTGACGCCGCCGGCCGCGGCCGCCCGGGTGGCGGTGGCGAAGCCCTCCCACTCGGTGCGGCCGGGCTCGTTGACGTGCACGTGGGTGTCGACCAGGCCGGGCAGCAGGGCGGTGTCGCCGAGGTCGGTCAGGTGCCGGTCACCGGCCGGCAGCGAGCCGTGGGCGGCGATCCGTTCGATGCGGCCGTCCCGGATCAGCACGTCCGCCGGACGCTCGCCGTCGGGCAGGACGACCCTGCGGGAGCGGATGACCGCCGTCTCGCTGCGGGACATGGGGGACCTCCGAAACCTGGATACGGGTGGGGTGTGCCGAAGGGATGTCCGGAGCCTAGAACCGCCTTCAACAAAACGTCAATGTAGGAACGTACGAGCGATTCGCCCGCTCCCGGGGGCTCGGCGGACCGGCCGGGGGCTCAGCGGACCAGCAGCTCGCGGGCCAGCCGCTCCCCCGCGACCTCGGCCAGCTCGGCCGCCCTGGTCAGGCTGTCGCCGGGCCGCTCGGCCAGGTCGGTGAGCGCGTACGCCGCCGCGAAGCCTGCCGCCCGCCACTCCCGCTCGGACAGCTCCAGCCGCCCTGCCACAGCGGCCACCCGAACCCCCGCCCGGGCGGCCGCCGCGGCGACGCCGGCGGGGGCCTTGCCGTGGAGCGTCTGCGCGTCCAGGCATCCCTCGCCGGTCACGACGAGGCGTGCCCCACGCACGGCCTCGTCGAAACCCAGCAGTTCGAGCATCAGCTCGATGCCGGGTCGCATGGTGGCGCCGAGCAGGGCGAGGGCGGCGAAGCCCACCCCGCCCGCGGCCCCGGCGCCCGGGGCGTCCCGGACGTCCCGCCCGACCGCCTCGGCGACCACGTCGGCGAAGCGGGTCAGGCCCTCCTCCAGGACGACCAGGTCGTCGCCGTCGGCGCCCTTCTGCGGGCCGTAGACCGCCCCGGCGCCACGCGGGCCCAGCAGCGGGTTGTCCACGTCGCAGGCCACCACGACCTCCACCCCGGCCAGGGTGTCCGCCAGCGGGCCGAAGTCCACCCGGGCCAGCCGGCGCAGGGCCGCGCCGCCGGGCGCGAGCTCGGCGCCCTCGGCGTCGTACAGGCCGACGCCGAGGCCCTGGACCATGCCGGCCCCGCCGTCGGTGCCGGCACTGCCGCCGAGGCCGAGCACGATCCGCTTGGAGCCGAGCGCAACCGCCCGTCCGATCAGCTGTCCCACCCCGTAGGAGCCCGCCGCCAGCGGCGCGGTGCGGCCACCGGGGAGCCGGGCCAGGCCGGAGGACTGCGCGAGTTCGACCACCGCGGTGTCGCCCCGCACGGCGAGCGCCGCGGCCACGGGCAGTCCGGTCGGGCCGGCCACCTTGGCCGGGACCCTGGTGAAGCCGGCCGCGAGCGCGGCGGCCAGGGTGCCCTCGCCGCCGTCGGCGACGGGCAGTTCACGGACCTCGGCCCCGGGCGCCGCGCGGCGGATGCCGGCCGCGAGGCGCGCCGCGGCCTCGGCGCCCTCCAGCGTGCCCTTGAACTTGTCGGGAGCTACGACCACATGGCCCGGTCGGGGGGTGGCGGACATCGAGGGCCTCATTTCCGGGCGTCTGGCGATGGTACGGAGTCGGGCGGGCCCGGCGGCGCGCGTCGGGTCACCCTCAGCTTGTGCCCACGGGGCCGGCGCACCAAGGCCCGCGGACCGCGGCCCCGGCGACCCGGACCCGGGCGGCCGTGGTGCGCCCCCTCCCCGCCGTGTTCCACTCGTCCCGCTTCCGACGTACGAGTGGCTCCCCTCGGCGGGGAGGGGCCGGGCGGCGCGCGGCGGGCACGACCGAAGTGCCCCCCACAGGGATGGCGCGCCACCGGTCTGGAACGGCCGGCGGGCGGGCGGATGAGCCCCTGCCCGGCCGCCGGCCGGATCTGGCCTCCTGGTGGCGCGGGCACGACCGGATAGGTACACGCCACCAGGAGGAGCTTTCGACGGGTGGGACCCGTTACCCGAGCTCGCGGCCCGACAGGCGCTCGACGCCGCGCAGCAGCGCGGAGTGGTCGAGCGAGCCGTCGCCGTTGGCGCGGGCGGAGGCCACCAGCTGGGCCACCACGGCGCCGACCGGCAGGGCCGCGCCCACGGCACGGGCGGCGTCGGTGACGATGCCCATGTCCTTGTGGTGCAGGTCGATCCGGAAACCGGGGGCGAACTCGCGGCCGAGCATGTTCGCCTTCTTGCGGTTGAGCACGGTGGAGCCGGCCAGGCCGCCGCCGAGGACGTCCAGCGCGGCGGCGAGGTCGACGCCGGCGTTCTCCAGGAAGACCACGGCCTCGGCCAGGACCTGGATGTTCACCGCGACGATCAGCTGGTTGGCGGCCTTCACGGTCTGGCCGGCGCCGGCCGGGCCGACGTGGACGACCGTGGTGCCGAGCGCGTCGAACAGCGGCTTCGCCTCGGCGAAGTCCTCGGCGGCGCCACCGACCATGATCGACAGGACCGCCTCGACGGCGCCGGCCTCGCCGCCGGAGACCGGGGCGTCCAGGGTGCGGACGCCCTTCTCCCTGGCGGCGGCCTCGACCTTGATCGAGGTCTGCGGGGTGATCGAGGACATGTCGATCACGAGGGTGCCCGGCCTCACGTTCTCCAGGACGCCGCCCTCGCCCAGGATGACCTGCTCGACCTGCGGGTCGGCCGGGACCATGGTGATGACGACCTCGGCGTCCTTCACCGCGTCGGCGATGCCGGTAGCGCCGTGGCCGCCGGCGGCGACCAGCGCGTCGATCTGCGGCTGGGTGAGGTTGAAGCCGGTGACGTGGTGGCCGGCCTTGACCAGGTTGGCGGCCATCGGGCTGCCCATGATGCCGAGGCCGATGAAGGCGATCTTGCGGCTCATCGCGTCGTTCCTTAGGTCGGGGATGTCTGGGGAGGGGAGGGGAGGAAGGCGGCCACCCGTACGGGCGCCTCCCGCACGGGCGCATCCCGCGCGGGGCGGACTACTCCGCGGCGCGCAGCTCGCGCGGCAGCCAGGCGAAGCTGTCGGCGCTGACGCCGTTCGCCGGGCGGTACTCCAGGCCGATCCGGCCGGTGTAGCCGACGGCGGTGAGGCGGGCGAAGAGGTCCTCGAAGTCGAGCCCGCCGGTGCCCGGCTCGTTGCGGCCGGGGGTGTCGGCGATCTGGACGTGGCCGATCCGGTCGGCGTAACGCTCGATGACGCCCGCCGGGTCCTCGCCGTTGCGGGCCAGGTGGTAGAGGTCGCAGAGGAAGCGCGCGTTGCCGAGGCCGGTGGCGGCGTTGACCTTGTCCACGACCTCGACCGCGGCCTCGGCGGTGACCAGCGCGTAGTCCGGGGACTCCGCCGCGTTGAGGGTCTCGATCAGCAGGATCGCGCCGACCTCGTGGGCCGCCCGCGCGGCGAGGACGAGGTTCTCCAGCGCGAGCGCGTCCTGCTCGGCCGGGTCGACGCCCTCGACCCGGTTGCCGTAGAGCGCGTTGAGCGCGGTGGTGCCGAGCGAGCCGGCGAGGGCGGCGGCGACCGGGACGTTGGCCCGGAAGCGCTCCTTCTCGGCGGGTACGGAGACCGTGCCGCGGGCGCCCTTGGAGAGGTCGTCCAGGAAGTTGAGGCCGGTGAGCCGCACACCGGCGTCGGTGAAGGCCTTGCGCAGCGCGTCCAGCTCGGCCTCGGCGGGGGTGTGCTCCTCGCCGAAGGGCCACCAGAGCTCGGCGGCGGTGAAGCCGGCGGCGGCCGCGGCGGCCGGGCGCTCCAGGAGCGGGAGTTCGCCGAACAGGATCGACAGGTTGACCGTGTAGCTGTGCCCGGAGGCGGCAGTCACGTCCATCACCTCTTCACTCTCTTCTTCGTCCGCAACTTCCACGATCCGGAAGAGGGATTCTGCTTGGTGGAAGCATGTCCGCCGGGTCGGGCGGGTGTCAAGGCTGCCGCAACAATTTGTTGAAGCTGCCCGGAACCCGCTCCCGAAGGGCTCCACCGCTGTTCGATCGCCCAGTGCGCCGCACCGCCCGACCGTTCGGACGGGCCCGCCGCCCGACCGGCCCCCGACCTCGTACGCCCGCGCTCGCTACAGTGAGCGGGTGCGATTGATGGTGGAGTTCACGACAGAACCGTTCGAACTGGACACGTTCCCGGAGCACGCGGTCGCGGCCCGCAAGGCGGTCGACGACGCCGGCCTGGAGGTCTCGGTCGGCCCGTTCGGCACGGGCGCGGAGGGCGAGGCCGACCAGGTGCTGGCCGCCGTGTCCACGCTGCTGCGCGAGACCCTGGAGGCCGGCGCGACCCGGATCTCCGTCCAGGTCAGCGTGCTCGACCAGGAGGGCGGCGCCCCATGACCGAGGAGCACCTCGACCACCCGCTCGCCGCGGCGGTCAAGCCGCTGCTGGACGCGGTGGGCGCGACGCCCGTCCCGCTGGCCGAGGCCCGCGCCGAGGACGTCGTCCTGGAGTGGGAGGGCGTCCCGGCGCTGGCCGTGCGGCTGCCCCACCTCTCCAGCGCGCTGGACCGGTTGCTGGCCGAGATGACCCGCCAGTTCGACGGGCGTCCGCTGGCCGGGCTGGACCGCCTGGAGAAGCAGCGCGTGGTGGCGCTGCTGGAGGAGCGCGGCGCCTTCACCGTCCGCCACGGGGTGGAGACGGTCGCCTCGGCGCTCGGCGTCAGCCGCTTCACCGTGTACAACTACCTCAACCGCCAGGACGGGACGAAGAAGGACTGACCCCCGCAAGGGGAGCGAACGCCTCCGGTCCGCCCAGTCTGGCGCAGCGGCCCCCGCCCGCACACTTGGCGGATCGCACACGGCGGGCGGCACCGGCGGGCGGCCGGACGAAACGTAACCACCAACCGTTCAACAAAGTGTTGACGGCTTCCGGTGGCCGATCTAGCTTGTGCGGGTGGCACCACTCTTCAGGAGGTCCACCCGTGGCCAACCACCCCCGTTCCCTCGACGCCCTGGCGGCGGCCGACGCCGCCGAGGTCGAGAAGATCCTGCTGGAGGTCTGCTCCAGCCCCCGGTGGGCCGCCGCCGTCGCGGCGTCCCGCCCCTGGTCCGACCGTGAGTCCCTGTTCGCCGCCAACGCGGCGGCCATGGCCGCGCTGACCACCGCCGACCTGCACGACGCGATGGCCGGCCACGCCCGGATCGGCACGCCCAAGGAGGGCGACGCCACCTCCGAGCGCGAGCAGGCCGGCATCCGGGGGGTCGACACCTCGCTCCTCGACGAGCTCCGCGAGGCCAACGCCGCCTACGAGGCCAAGTTCGGCCACGTGTTCCTGATCTGCGCGACCGGCCGTACCGCCGGCACCATGCTCGCCGCGCTCCGCGAGCGTTTCCCCCACGACGCCGCCACCGAGGCGGAGATCGTCCGGGGCGAGCTGCGGAAGATCAACGACATCCGGCTCGGCCGCCTGCTCGACGAGTCGTGACGTCACCCCGCACGGCACCGCGCTACCGTCACCCCGACGGATCGTGACGGACCGTCACTCGGATCCGACCCTGCGTCACCTCTGCCATCAGTAAGGTCACTTCACCCATGACTGGCATCTCCACCCACGTGCTCGACACCAGCCTCGGCCGCCCCGCGGAGGGCGTCCCGGTCGAGCTCGCGCTGCACACCGAGGGTGGCTGGAAGGTGCTCGGCACCTCCGCCACGGACTCCGACGGCCGGGCCAAGGACCTGCCGGCCGTGGAGGCGGGCTCGGTCGTCCGGCTGCTCTTCGACACCGCCGCGTACTACGCGGCGCGTTCCGCGCAGACGCCGTTCTTCCCCGAGGTCTCGATCGTCTTCACGGTCGCGCCCGCGCAGCACCACTACCACGTGCCGTTGCTGCTCAACCCGTTCGGATACTCGGTCTACCGCGGAAGCTAGACCGCTCGATTGATTTGGGAGCCATGCCATGGCCCACGTGCTCGGTCAGAACCAGTACGGCAAGGCGGAGAACCGCATCGTCCGGGTCTACCGTGACTCGACCCGTCACGAGATCAAGGACCTGAACGTCTCGGTCGCCCTGCGCGGCGAGTTCGACGACGTCCACCTCACCGGCTCGAACGCCAACTGCCTGCCCACCGACACCACCAAGAACACCGTGTACGCCTTCGCCAAGGAGTACGGGATCGAGTCGGCGGAGGCCTTCGGCATCATCCTGGCCCGCCACTTCGTGGACGACACCGAGCGCGGTGTGGTCCACAGCGCCCGGATCCGGATCGAGGAGTACGCCTGGGACCGGATCAGGACCCCGGACAGCTCGGCGCGCTTCATCGGCTCCGAGGAGGTCGGCCACTCCTTCGTCCGCAACGGACAGGAGACCCGCACCACCGAGATCGTCTACGACGGCGAGAGCGTCCAGGTGATCTCCGGCCTCAAGGACCTCGTCGTCATGAACTCCACCAACTCGGAGTTCTGGGGCTACATCAAGGACAGGTACACCACCCTCCAGGAGGCCTACGACCGCATCCTCGCCACCCAGGTGACGGCCCGCTGGAAGTACGGCTACAGCGGCCGCGACGGTGAGGCCCAGCCCAACTGGAACCGCTCCTACACCCACGTCCGCCGCCACCTCCTGGAGGCCTTCGCGGAGACGTACTCGTACTCACTGCAGCAGACGCTGCACGCGATGGGCACCCGGGTGCTCAACAACCGGGCCGAGGTGGACGAGGTCCGCCTGGAACTCCCCAACAAGCACCACTTCCTGGTGGACCTGGAGCCGTTCGGCCTCAAGAACGACAACGAGGTCTACTACGCCGCCGACCGGATGTACGGCCTCATCGAGGGCACCGTGCACCGCGACGGCGTGATACCGGTCATCCCGGTCGCCTGATCCGCCGCACCGCCCGCACCACCCGCCGGTCGGGCTCCTCCCGGTGCTCGCGGCCCGCCCTCCCGGTGCCCGGCCCGCTCGACGGCCGTCCTGCTCGATCCGCCGTCCCACCACGTCGGATCCGCCCGCCGGCGGCCCGCCGACGAACCGCCCGGCGCGACGGTGCCGACGGCGACACCGTCCTGACCCACCGGGCGGGCGCGCCCCGCGTGCCCGCCCGGCCCTCCCCCATAGGAGTTCCCATGGCAGTCCAGCCCCCGCCCGCCGATCAGCGGATCGTGATCGAGAACGTCGCCGTCGCCACGGTCGACGCCGACGACACCGAGTACGCCCGCGGCCACGTCGTCATCCTCGGCAACAGGATCGAGTCGGTCGGCGACGGCCCGGCCCCGGCCTGGCTGGACAACGTGGTGCGCCGGATCAACGGCGAAGGCCACCTGGTCACCCCGGGCCTGGTCAACACCCACCACCACTTCTACCAGTGGATCACCCGCGGCCTCGCCCAGGACCACATCCTCTTCGACTGGCTGGTCGCGCTCTACCCGACCTGGGCCCGGATCGACGACCGGCTGGTCCACGCGGCCGCCCAGGGCTCCGCCGCCGCCCTGCTCAAGTCTGGTTGTACGACCGCCTCGGACCACCACTACGTGTTCCCGAAGGACGGCGGCGACATCCTCGGCGCCGAGATCGAGGCCGTCCAGGAGCTCGGCATGCGCTTCACCGCGCTGCGCGGCTCGATGGACCGCAGCAAGAAGGACGGCGGCCTGCCGCCGGACCACGCGGTCGAGGACACCGAGTCCGTCCTCATCGCCTCCGAGGCGGCCGTCGACAAGTACCACGACGCCTCCCCCGACTCCATGCTGCAGATCGCCCTCGCGCCCTGCTCCCCCTTCTCGGTCTCCACCCGGCTGCTGCGCGAGTCCGCCGAGCTGGCCCGCCGCAAGGGCGTACGGCTGCACACCCACGGCTCGGAGACGGCCGAGGAGGAGGAGTTCTGCAAGCAGCTCTTCGGCATGGGCCCGACCGACTACTTCGAGTCGGTGGGCTGGCTCGGCGAGGACGTCTGGATGGCGCACTGCGTCCACATGAACGACTCCGACATCGCCAAGTTCGCCGAGACCGGCACCGGCGTGGCGCACTGCCCGTCCTCCAACGCCCGCCTCGCGGCCGGCATCGCGCGGGTCCCCGACATGCTGAAGGCCGGCGTGCCGGTCGGCCTCGGCGTCGACGGCACCGCCTCCAACGAGTCCGGCGAGCTGGGCACCGAGCTGCGCAACGCGCTGCTGATCAACCGTCTGCACGGCTACCCCACCGCGCTGACCGGCCGCCAGGCGCTGCGCCTGGGCACCATGGGCGGCGCCCGGGTGCTCGGCCGGCACAACGAGATCGGCTCCATCGAGGCGGGCAAGCTCGCCGACCTCGCCCTGTGGAAGGTCGACGGCATCATGCACTCCTCGATCGCCGACCCGGTGGCCGCGCTCACCCTCGGCGCCCTGCCGCCGCTCGCGGTGCTGTTCGTCAACGGCAACGCCGTCGTCGAGAAGGGGCAGCTCACCACCGTCAACGAGGACCGCATCGCGCAGGCCTGCGCCCGCGCCGCCCGGGAGCTCGCCGCCCGTCCCGTCTGACGCTTCCCGATCTCCGGGCCGCCCAGGGACGGTGCGTCACCCGGACTCCGCCGGCCCGCCCCCGACCGGGCGGCTGGCGGACCGCGGCCCCGGACCCACGGCGAGGGTCCGGGGCCCCGACGTCCCCGCCCGCCGAGCCGGCCTGCACGGGCACGAGTACGTCATCGAGGTCTGATCGCGGCCGGCACCCACGCCGACGGCCGGCACCCCGGGTGGGGGCCGGCCGCCGGGCGTGCGCGCGGGCGGTCAGGCGGCGCGGCCCAGGGTGGCCAGGTAGGGGCGCCAGCCGCCGTACGCGGTGATCTCGCGGTGGACGCCGCGCTCCAGCTCACCGCGGGCGAGCACCATGGACAGGCAGGGACTGCCGTCCTCCAGGGTGATGACGCCCAGTTCGAGCTCACGGGGCTCGCCGGGCAGGATCACGTCCCGCAGGTGCTCCAGGGTGATGTCGTACAGCTCGCCCTCGACGGCGGTGCCGACGGACGGGTCGGGCAGCAGACCCGGGCAGACGTCGCCGATGGAGAAGAAGCGTTGACATCCTCCCCGGCCCAAAGGCCGGGGATTCCCGCCTGCTCCCACCGGATGGGTGAGGGTTTCGGGTGGGTTCCTGCTTCGCCGCGCTGTGCGGGCACGGGTGCCCGTCTTACCTGCGCTCCACAGGCTGTCACCGCCAGTCCGGCGGCCTTGGCGACGTTGACCGCCGCGTTGATGTCCCGGTCGAGGGCGGTCCCGCACGCCCGGCAGGTCCATGTGCGGACGTGCAGGGGCTTGGGGCCGTCCTTGACGCCGCACCGCGAGCACACCTGGGACGTCGGCTCGAAGCGGCCGATCCGGATGAGGGTGCGCCCGTACCGTGCGGCCTTGTACGCCAGCATGGCGGTGAACCGGGACCAGCCGGCGTCGTGCACCGACTTGGCCATGCGGGTGCGGGCGAGTGCCTTCACCGCCAGGTCCTCGACGGCGATCGCTTGGTTGTCGCGGATCAGCCGGGTGGAGACCTGGTGGTGGAACTCGCGCCGCGCATCCGCGACCCGGGCGTGTGCGCGGGCGACCTCGGTGCGGGCCTTGGCCCGGTTCTTCGATCCCTTGGCCTTGCGGGACAGGTCGCGCTGCGCCTTCTTGAGTTTCTTCTCGGCGCGGCGTAGGAAGCGGGGGCTGTCGATCTTCGTGCCGTCGGAGAGGATCGCGAAGTGCGTCAGCCCCAGGTCGATACCGACCACGCCGCCGGTGTCGGGCATGCGGGCCAGGTCCGCGCCGGGGTCGCTCTCCACGACGAACGAGGCGAAGTACCGGCCGGCCGCGTCCTTGACCACCGTCACCGTGGACGGGGCCGAGGGCAGGATGCGCGACCACGTCACGTCCAGGTCGCCGATCTTCGGCAGGGACAGCTTCCCGCCCGGCGTGATCCTCCACCGGGCGTTCGCGGTGAACCGGACCGTCTGCCGGCTGTCCTTGCGCGACTTGAAGCGCGGCGCGCCCACGCGCGGGCGTTTGCCCTTCAACCCGTCGAAGAAGTTCCGGTAGGCGGTGTCCAGATCCCGCAGGGACTGCTGCAACACGACGGCCGACACCTCGCCGAGCCACGCCCGCTGCGGGGTCCTCTTCGCCTCGGTGATCAACGCCTTCGACAGCTCGCCCGACCTCGGGAACGGCAGCCCGGCCGCGCGGGCCTCCTCACGGACGCGCAGCGCGTCGTTGTACACCGTCCGCGCGCACCCGAACGCCCGCGCCAGCGCCGCGCGCTGACCCGCCGTCGGGTAGACGCGGAAGGAGTACCTGAGCTGCACAACGGCACCGTACCGCGCTGATCCATGACCAAGTATCAGAAACTTCGCACCGTGCTCCACCCTGCACGCCCACTTCGCTTTCGTGACCGAGTACCGGCACAAGGTGTTCGCCGACCGACACCTGACCGACCCGAAGAGATCACGCGGAGCGCCCGCACCGACTTCGAGGTCGAGCCGGTCGAGTTCGACGGCGAGAACGACCACGCCCACCCGCTCGTGAACCTCCCACCCAAGACCGCCCCGCCCAAGCTCGTCAACAGCCTCAAGCGCGCCGGCTCCCGCCGGATCCGCCAGGAGTTCCCCGACCCGGTCAAGCACCACCGGCGCGCACAGCGCCTCCGGTCCGGCCCGTACGTCGCCGGCTCCGCCGGCGGCGCACCCCTGTCGGCGGTCCGCCGGTACATCGAGCAGCAGAACCACCCGGCCTGAACGCCTGCGGCGGGCGCCGTCCACCGCGCGGGAGAGCGCCCACCGCCGGCGTCAGAGCAGGACTCGGAATCGCTCCACCACCGGGCTGAAGCCCGGTGCACCGCGATTAGTCCTGGTAGCCGGGGGCGGTCCGGACCGGGCCGACCAGCGCGTCGGCCACCGAGGCGTGGAACGGGCCGCCGACCATGGCCTGGCCGTTGAAGAAGATGCGTGCCATCGGGAATCCTCAGGGAAAGGGAGAAGCCGTTCCGCACGGCGACGCGAGGACGGGTGGAAGGGTCGTCGCCGTACGGAACGGGGCAAGGGGACGGGTCTCAGCCCAGCAGGGGCAGCGCGGGGAGGGTCAGGAAGTCCGCGAAGTCCTCGGCCAGGGCGACCTGTTCGAAGAGCCGGGCGGCCTCGGGCCAGCGCCCACCGGCGTAGACGTCGTCGCCCAGCTCGGCCCGGAGCCCGGCCAGCTCCTCGGCGACCAGCCGGCGCACCAGCTCGGCGGTCGTCTTCTCACCGGTGTCGGCGAGCACCACGCCGTTGTTGATCCACTGCCAGATCTGCGAGCGGGAGATCTCGGCGGTGGCGGCGTCCTCCATCATGTTGAAGATGGCGACCGCGCCGTGGCCGCGCAGCCAGGCCTCGATGTAGCGCACGCCGACCTGGACGGCGTTGTGCAGGCCCGCGTGGGTGCAGCTGCCGCCGGCGCCGGCGATGTCCAGCAGTTGCTCGGCGGTGACGGGCCCGGCCGGGCCGGGGTTCTCCTTCTGGTGCGGGCGCTCACCGAGGACGGCGTCGAAGCAGGCGCGGGCGACCGGCACCAGGTCGGGGTGGGCGACCCAGGAGCCGTCGAAGCCGTTGCCGGCCTCGCGCTCCTTGTCGGCCTTGACCTTCTCCAGGGCGGCCGCGTTGACCTCGGGGTCACGGCGGCTGGGGATGAACGCGGCCATCCCGCCGATCGCGTGGGCGCCGCGCCGGTGACAGGTCCGCACCAGCAGCCGGGTGTAGGCGGCCATGAACGGCGAGGCCATGGTGACGCTGTTGCGGTCGGGCAGGATGAAGTGCTCGCCGGCGTCGCGGAAGTTCTTGACGATCGAGAACAGGTAGTCCCAGCGTCCGGCGTTGAGGCCGGCGGCGTGCTCGCGCAGCTCGTAGAGGATCTCCTCCATCTCGAACGCGGCGGTGATGGTCTCGATCAGCACGGTGGCGCGGACGGTGCCGTGCGGGATGCCGAGGGCGGCCTGGGCGTGGGTGAAGACGTCGTTCCAGAGCCGCGCCTCCAGGTGGCTCTCGGTCTTCGGGAGGTAGAAGTACGGGCCGGAGTTCGGATCCTCGGGGCCGCGGGCGAGCAGCCGGGCGGCGTTGTGGAAGAAGTAGAGGCCGAAGTCGAGGAAGGCGCCGGCCACCGGGGTGCCGTCGACCAGCAGGTGGGTCTCGTCCAGGTGCCAGCCGCGCGGACGGACCACCACGGTGGCGAGTTCGGCGGCCGGGCGCAGCGCGTACTCCTTGCCGGCCGAGGAGGTGAAGTCGATCCGGCCCTCGAAGGCGTCGATCAGGTTGATCTGGCCGGTGACCACGTTCTCCCAGGTGGGGGCGGTGGCGTCCTCGAAGTCGGCGAGCCAGACCCGGGCGCCGGAGTTGAGCGCGTTGACGACCATCTTGCGGTCGGTCGGGCCGGTGATCTCGACGCGGCGGTCCTGGAGGGCGGGGGGCGCCTCGGCGACCTGCCAGTCGCCCTCGCGCACGGCGGCCGTCCCGGGGAGGAAGTCCAGCGTGCCGGTGCGGGCGATCTCGGCGCGGCGCTCCTTGCGCCGGGCCAGGAGCTCCTGCCGGCGGTCCTCGAACGCGCGGTGGAGGCCGACCACGAACGCGACCGCCTCCGGGGTGAGCACCTCCTCCGCCCGCTGGACGCGCGGACCGGCGACAGTGACGACCGGAGCCGGAAGCGGGGCTCCTTGATCTGCGGCCATGGGCGGGACACTCCTAAGACGGTTGAGCCTGGCGAAGGGAGCTCCGGTGGGAACTTCCTCGATCTGAAACCGCTCCAACGGGAGGGCTAGATTCTGTAAGGTGGAGACTAGTTTCCGCGATACAGAATTTCAACGTTTTGTTGAGGTGATCGCTGGGACTCTACTCCTCCCCCGACAGCGAAGGGAACGCCGGTGGTCCCGACCCCCGACTCAGCATCGACGACGGGCAGCGACCGCGCGAGCGGCGGCGTGCAGTCCGTCGAACGCGCCTTCCTGCTGCTGGAGGCACTGGCCGACTCCGGCGGGGTGGCGACCCTCAGCGAGCTGTCCACCTCCTCCGGGCTGCCGATGCCGACCATCCACCGCCTGGTTCGTACCCTCGTGCAGCAGGGCTATGTCCGCCAGGACACCGCCCGCCGCTACACCCTCGGCCCGCGGCTGATCCGGCTCGGCGAGACCGCCGGCCGGCTGCTCGGCAGCTGGGCCCGCCCCTACCTGGCCGAACTGATGGAGGCGACCGGCGAGACCGCCAACCTGGCCGTGCTGGAGGGCGGCGAGGTGGTGTACGTCGGGCAGGTGCAGTCGCGGCGCTCGATGCGGATGTTCACCGAGGTCGGCCGGCGGGTGCAGCCGCACTGCACCGGGGTCGGCAAGGCGCTGCTGGCGCAGCTTCCGGAGGAGGAGGCGCGGGCCGTGCTGGGCCCCGACCCGCTGCCCGCGCACACCCCGTACACGGTCACCGACCCGCAGGAACTGCTGCGCCAGCTGGCCGAGGCGCGCGAGCGCGGCTACGTGGTGGACGACCAGGAGCAGGAGATCGGGGTGCGCTGCATCGCGCTCGCGGTCCCCGGCGCGCCGACGCCCACCGCGCTCTCGGTGTCCGGCCCGGAGGCCCGGATCCGGGCGCTGGAGGAGCAGGCGGACAGCGCCTCGCTGGTGCCGGTGATGCACCGGATCGCGGCCCGGCTGGGGCAGGTCCTGGCGCCCTGACGGGTCGTCGGGGCCGCCGCACGGGAGCGGCCGCCCGCCGCCGCACGGGTCGACCGTGCGCCGCCGTACGGGTGTCCGACTCTCGAACGGGCGCTGCGCCGATCGGGCGGTACGAGGGCGGGTTGCGACGGTGCCGGGGAGCCGGTCGGTCAGTCTGGTGCGGACGCGTCCCGCGACGGCGCGGGGCGGCTGAGCACAAGGCAGGTGAGCGGTGATGTCCCGTAGGAGAACCGTTGGCGGACTGCTGAGCAGATCGCTGGTGGCCGGTTGCGCGCTGGCCGCGGTGGCCGCCGGCCCGGCCTGGGCGGGCCCGAGGCCGGTGCCCGAACCGGCCGATCCGCC
>NZ_JBSGFD010000072.1:0-41146 GCF_053603215.1 Kitasatospora sp. NPDC004240
CGCAGCGTTCGGACGCGGACCTGACGTTCTTCGGGGCGGCGGCGAAGTGCTACGCGTCGGACGCGGCGATGGAGATCACCACGGACGCGGTGCAGCTGCTGGGCGGGTACGGGTACACCCGGGACTACCCGCTGGAGCGGATGATGCGGGACGCGAAGATCACCCAGATCTACGAGGGCACCAACCAGATCCAGCGCATCGTGATGGCCCGCAACCTCCCGTAGCGCGCCCGCCGTTCGGCTGTTCGAAGCCGGTGCTATGTTCCGGGGAATGAGCGAGAAGGAAGAACAGGACCAGCCCATGAACGACGGGCCGTCGAAGCCGGCCATGCGCGAGGCGCTGGTCGCGGCCGCCTTCGAGCTCTTCCTGGAACGCGGTTTCGAGCAGACGACGATCGACGACATCGTCTCCCTCGCCGGGGTCGGCCGCCGCTCCTTCTTCCGCTACTTCCCGGCCAAGGAGGACGTGGTCTTCCCCGACCACGAGCGCAGCCTCGCCGAGATGACGGAGTTCCTGGAGTCCGGCACCGGCGAGGAGGACCCGGTCAAGCACGCCTGCGACGCCGCCCGCCTGGTCCTGCGGATGTACGCCGAGCAGCCGTCCTTCTCCGTCCAGCGCTACCGGCTCACCCGCAAGGTCCCCGGCCTGCGCGCGTACGAGCTGTCGGTGGTCTGGCGGTACGAGCACACCCTCGCGCACTACCTGCGCGGCCGCTTCGAGGAGCGGCCGGACGGCCCGCTGCGGGCCGACGTCATCGCGGCCGCCGTGGTCTCGGCGCACAACCACGCGCTGCGGACCTGGCTGCGGACCGGCGGGGAGAGCGACTGGGTGGCGGAGGTGGACGCCGCGATGGCGTTCGTCACCGGCACCTGGAGCGACCGGACCGAGGAGGACCGGGCGGACGAGGACGGCGACGACGTCGTGGTGCTGGTCGCCAGCCGCCGGGCGCCGCTGTGGCGGATGGTCCAGGGCATCGAGAGTGCCCTCGGGGAGAGCCGGCCCGTCGGCTGACGGGCCAGGTCTTCCCCAGGGCGGCGGTGGGGCCCGGATCCCGTACGAGGGGATCCGGGCCCCACGCGTTCCCCGGGCCGTGCCCTCCTCACCCGGACGGCGCAACAAGGGGCCGGACGCGCCGAGCGGGGGCCCGGGGTTGCCGGGCACCGCACCGCCCGCCGGGTGAGACTCGGTCCGATGAGCGGGGGCGGGACGGCGCCCGCGCCGACCGACCGCGGGGAGCGCGCATGCCCGAGCAGCCGAGGACCGGACCCGCCGGCAACCCTCAGGTGGGCGAGCTGCTGCTGAGCAAGGGCTATCTGGGGCTGCTGCTGATCGCCGGGCTGGTCGGCATCCCGGTGTCGCTGGTCGCCTTCGGCTTCGTCGGGCTGGAGCACCAGCTCCAGCACTGGATCTGGGAGAGCCTGCCGAACGCCGCCGGCTACGACGAGGCGCCCTGGTGGTGGCCGCTGCCCACGCTGCTGCTCGCCGGCCTGCTGACCGCACCGGTGATCGTCTACCTGCCGGGCCGCGGCGGCCACGTCCCGGTGGACGGTCTCGGCGGCCCGCCCACCCCGCCGAAGGCCGTCCCAGGGGTGATCCTGGCCGCGCTCGCCTGTCTGCCGCTCGGCGCGGCGCTCGGCCCGGAGGCACCGCTGATGGCGATGGGCGGCGGGCTGGCCCTGCTGGCCGTGACCTCCGCCCGGCGGGCCAGTACGCCGCAGCTGGCACCGGTGCTGGCGGCGGCGGGCTCCTCGGCGGCGATCTCCACCATCTTCGGGAACCCGCTGGTCGCCGCCGTGATGATGATCGAGGCCGCCGGGCTCGGCGGGCCCCAGCTGGTCGCGCTGATCCTGCCCTGCTTGCTGGCCAGCGGCGTCGGCGCGCTGGTCTTCACCGGCTTCGGCACCTGGACCGGACTGAGCATCGGCGCCCTCTCGCTGCCCCAGGTGCCGAAGGCCGGCGCCCCCGACCCCGGCGACTTCGTCTGGGGCATCCCGATGGCGATCCTGGTCACCGTGGTCTGCGTGGCCGGCCGCCGGCTCGGCCGGGTGACCAAGGGCTTCACCGACGGGCAGCCGCCGGGCCGGACCATCGTCCGCATCGTGCTCTGCGCGCTCGCGGTCGCCGTCTGCCAGATCGCCTACGCGCTGACCACCGGCCGCTCGCCGGTGGAGGACGCGCTCTCCGGGCAGATCACCCTCGCCGAACTGGCCGCCGACCCCGCCGCCTGGCCGACCGGCGCGCTCATCGCGCTGGCGGTGTTCAAGGCGGCGGCCTGGGGCTTCTCGCTCGGCAGCCTCCGCGGTGGTCCGATCTTCCCGGCGATCCTGATCGGCGGGGCGATCGGGGTGGCCTGCGGTCCGCTGCCGGGTCTCGGCACCGGCCCGGGCCTGGCCACCGGGCTCGCCGCGTCGGCCGCGGCCGTCACCCGGCTGCCGGTGACCAGCGCCGTCCTGGCCGCCGCCCTGATGGGCGTGGACGCGCCGGAGACCATGCCCCTGATCATCGTCTCCGTGGTCATCGCCTTCATCACCGGCGAGTTCCTCCAGCGCCGCCGCGCCCGGGCCGACGAGGCGGCCCGGGCGCGCGCCGGGGCGTCACCGGGGTGAAAATCACCCGTTCGAGTGGGTTAGGCATGCGTCCCACCCGTACCGGGCAGCCTCCGGCGCATGACCACCGCATCCCCGCGCGAGCACGGCCGCGATCACCGGAACCCGCACGACCACCGGGGCCGTCGCCCTCGTCGCCACCGCCCGCGCCGCGGTCCCGCCGCCCCGGCGGCGGCCACCCCGACACCCGCCCCGGCCGCACCCGCCCCGGTGCCCGCGGGCTGCTGCCCCACCTCCACCACCCGGCACCGCACCCTCGGCGGCACCGTCGTCCAGACCCGCTGGCACCAGCCGACCTGCCCGGTCTGGACGGCGCGTTGACCGCCCACCGCCGCTCCACCGCGGGCCCACCGCCGACCCGCTGAGGGCCCGTGAGGGTTCACTGAGGGCTCGTCACCCCCACCGCAGGGCGAGCGTGCCGTCCGCCGCGGCGTCGACCCGGGTACCGAAATCGCGGCCGACCCGGTCGAGCACCGCCCGCAGCCACGCGCGGTCCTCCTCCGGGGCGCGCCACAGCCGCATCCGCCGGGCCCGCAGCGGCACCATCCGGACGTCGGACAGCGCCCCGGTGCCCCGCTCCACCGTGACGAGGTAGAGCAGCCGCAGGTCGTCCCGGTACTCCTCGTAGCCCCGGATGCCCTCGTAGTCGTCCACCAGGTCGCCGCAGCCGTACAGGACCGGCCGCCCGCGGTAGACCTCGATCGGCCGCGGATGGTGGGACGAGTGCCCGTGCACCACGTCGACGCCCCCGTCGACCAGCGCGTGGGCGAAACGGACCTGGGCCCGGGGCACCCGGTAGCCCCAGTTGGATCCCCAGTGGACCGACACGACCACCACGTCGCCCGGCCGCCGCACCCGGCGCACCTGCTCGACGACCCGCGCGGCGTCGGCCGCCGAGGCCTCCGACACCAGGTGGACGCCGCCGCGCCCCGCCTCCGCGGCCCACCCGGGCGGGATCCCGCTGGACGCCGTCCCCAGCGCGAGCACGACCACCCGCCCGCCGCCCGCCAACGGCACCGGGGCCGGCCGCCGTGCCGCGGCCAGGTCCACCCCGGCCCCCACGGCGACCAGCCCGGCGGCGTCCAGCGCGTCCAGGGTGTCCGCCAGCCCCCGGCGGCCGAAGTCCAGGACGTGGTTGTTGGCGAGCACGCAGACGTCGGGCCGCACCGCCGCCAGGCACGGCAGGTTGGCCGGGTTCATCCGGTAGTGCACGGCCTTGCCCGGCGCGAAGTCGCCGCCGAGGGTCACGGCCGTCTCCAGGTTCAGCACCCGGACGTCGACCCCGGCCGCCTCGATCAGCCCCAGCGCCTCGCCCCACGGCCACGCGAAGTCCACCGGCCAGCCGATCGGCCCGTTCACCGCCTCCGCCGCCGTCACGTACCCGAGCGCGTCCCGGACCGACTCCTCCCGCAACCCGCTCTCCCCGGGCCACGGCAGGATCCGGTCCACCCCGCGGCCGAGCATCACGTCACCGCAGAGCAACAGCCGCACCGGCCCGCCGTCCACCCTCCCAACGTAGGTCCTGGCCGGGTTCCGGGCGCGAACTACCCTGGTCCCGTGAACGAGAACCTTCCTCCGTGCCCGCAGTGCTCCGGCGAGTACACCTATGAGATGAACGCCCTGATGGTCTGCCCCGAGTGCGGCCACGAGTGGGACCCCGCCGCGGCCGGCGCGAGCGGCGCGGCCGCCGCGGGCGAGCGGGTGATCAAGGACGCGGTGGGCAACGTCCTGGCCGACGGCGACACGGTGACCGTGATCAAGGCCCTGAAGGTCAAGGGCAGCGCCTCGGGCATCAAGGCCGGCACCAAGGTGCGCAACATCCGCCTGGTCGACGGCGTCGACGGCCATGACATCGACTGCCGCGTCGAGGGCTTCGGCGCGATGCAGCTCAAGTCGAGCGTGGTCAAGAAGGCCTGACCGGGAGCGCCCCGGCCTGTCGGCCGCCCGGTCCGCCCTGCGGGCCGGGCGCCCTCGGCGGGCCGCACGGGCGCGCACAACGCGAAATGCGGGCCGGGATTTCTCCCGACCCGCATTCTCTGTGTCCGAGGGGGGACTTGAACCCCCACGCCCGATAAAGGGCACTAGCACCTCAAGCTAGCGCGTCTGCCATTCCGCCACCCGGACGGGGTGTGTGCTCCGGGGCTTTCCTGTTCCCCTCGGCGACAGAGAGAACATTACCAGGGTTCTGGAGTGCTTCTCACCTGCGTTTCTCCCGGCCTTTCCGGAGGGGGGAGGGCCAGGTGAGGAGCGGGGCCGGCGGGAAGGGAAGTGGTGGTTCCGGTGAACGTTCCGGTCGGGTTGGGGGTGCGGGGCGATCCGGTTCGGTCGGGAGTGGTCCGACACGGGCAAGTTGTCGACGGTACGGCGGTGGCGGGGGTTGCTCTCCTAGCCTCGGTGGACCGAGGGAGCGCCGAGGGATCGCCCGGGGAGCCTTGAGCGGAGCGTCTGGTCCCCACGGTCGCGGACGGAAGGGCGGCTGGGACGTGGAGCAGTTCAGCGGGGCGGCCGAGGCCGTCCGGAGACGGCCGGACGGTCCGGGCGAGGGTGTGTGGCGGTTCGCCGAGCCGGTGGAGCAGGCGTCGGTGCCGCGGACCAGGCACGCGGTGCGGGACCGGCTGCTGGCGCAGGGCATGGCCGGCGTGCGGTACCAGGAGCTGGTGGACGACGTTCTGCTGATCGTCTCGGAGCTGGTGGGCAACGCGGTCACGCACGCCGCCGACAAGTCGCCCCGGGTCACCACGGAGCTGATCATCACGGACGGCTGGGTGCGGGTGTCGGTCGAGGACGGCGACCCGTACCGGCCGAAGGCGCAGGAGACCGACACCGGCCGGACCGGCGGGCGCGGGCTGCTGCTGGTGAAGAGCGTGACCCTGCAGGCCGGCGGGGTGTGCGACGTGGAACGGACGGGGGAGGGCGGCAAGGTCATCTGGGCCTCGCTGCCCGTCCCCCTGCCCACCCGCCGGTAGCGGGCGGCCACCGGCGGTGGGAGCGGCCACCGATGGAGAGAGCGGCTACCAGTCGTTGCCGGCGATCTCGCGGATGCCCGGCAGGGCCGCCTCGAAGACGGTCTCGAACCACACCGAGAAGGGCCGCTCGGCGCGCAGCTCGCGCAGCTCCTCCGCGCTGACGAAGGCGAAGTCGTCCACCTCCTGCGGCTCCGGCCGGACCGGGGCGGTGACCAGGCCGACGAAGAGGTGGTTCCACTCGCGCTCGATCAGGCCGGAGGCCTCGTCGGGCAGGTCGTAGCGGACGGTGCCGGCCTCGCAGAGCAGCGCGGGGGCGACGCCCAGCTCCTCGCCGGTGCGGCGGGCGGCCGCGACGAACGGCGGCTCGTCGGGGTAGGGGTGGCCGCAGCAGGTGTTGGACCAGACGCCCGGGGAGTGGTACTTGCCGAGCGCCCGGCGCTGGAGCAGCAGCCGGCCCTGGCGGTCGAAGAGGAACACCGAGAAGGCGCGGTGCAGCCGGCCGGGCTGCTGGTGGGCCCAGAGCTTCTCGGCGGTGCCGATGGTGTTGCCCTCGTCGTCGACCAGCTCCAGCAGGATCTCGCCGGCGGTGGAGGAGCCGGCCGCGCCCGGGTCGGCCGTCACATCCGTCTCCACGTCGAGACCGGTGTCGATCTCGGAGGTGAAGTGGTCGGGGTCGGTCGGCAGGCTCTGCTGCGGCATGAGGCCTCTTTCGGGAGCGGCTGGATCACCGGTGCCGCCGGGCCCCGCGGGCTCCGGCGACTGCGGGCTCCAGTCTGCCGTATGGGTGGGGGACCGTACGGGTCCGACGCACAACGGGGCGGATCATGACGATTCCCGGCCGATTCCGGGCGTTGGATTAGCAGGAATGTTCGGGATCCGTTCGGGATCCGTTCGAGAAGCTCCGGCAGAGTGCCCCACACCAAGCCGACAGCGTGCCCCACGCCCCGCCCACGCCCGAGATCCCCGCCCAAGGCCACCCCGCCCCGCACCCCTCACCGGCACCCGCGACCACCCCCGGCCGCGTTCGGGCCGGTCGCCGAGGTCGCCTACCATCACATACGACACGGTGCCCGCATCTGCGGGGCCATCGGCGCGCCACCCCGGCACACCCGGGCGACGAGCGCGGCGAGCTCTCAGCACGACGGATCAGGAGCCACCACATGATCGGCCTCGTTCTGGCAGCCGGCGCCGGCCGCCGGCTGCGCCCGTACACCGACACGCTGCCCAAGGCGCTGGTGCCGGTCGACGGGGAACGGACCGTCCTGGACCTCACGCTGGGGAACTTCGCCGAGGTCGGGCTGCGCGAGGCCGCGATCGTGGTCGGCTACCGCAAGGAGGCCGTGTACGACCGCAAGGAGGCCCTGGAGCGCGAGTACGGCGTCCGGCTGACCCTGGTCGAGAACGACCGCGCCGAGGAGTGGAACAACGCCTACTCCCTGTGGTGCGCGCGTGACCTCTTCGCCGAGGGCCTGCTGCTGGCGAACGGCGACACCGTCCACCCGGCCTCCGTCCAGCGCACGATGCTGGAGGGCAACCGCGCCCTCATCGAGGCCGGCCGGGCCCCGGGCGTGCTGCTCGCCCTGGACACCGTGAAGAAGCTCGCCGACGAGGAGATGAAGGTCGTCGTCGACCCCGCCCTCGGCGTGCGCCGCATCACCAAGCTGATGGACCCGGCCGAGGCGACCGGCGAGTACATCGGCGTCACCGTGATCAACCCGTCCGCCGCCGAGGACCTCACCTCCGCCCTGCGCGCCACCTACGAGCGCGACCCGCAGCTGTACTACGAGGACGGCTACCAGGAGATGGTCGACCGCGGCCTGCGCGTCGACGTCCAGCCGATCGGCGAGGTCTCCTGGGTCGAGGTCGACAACCACGAGGACCTGGCCCGGGCGCGGGAGATCGCGTGCCAGTACTGACCCGGCTCGTCCCCTCCCCGCTCTTCGCCGAGATCCGCCCCGGGGCGCTGGACTCGCTGGCCGGCATCCTCGCCGACCAGCGGCTCTCGGCCGCCGGGCGGATCGCGGTGGCGATCAGCAACGGCTCCGGCACGGTGCTGCGCCGCCGCCTGGAGCCGGCCCTGCCGGGCGCCGACTGGTTCAACGTCGACGACGGCGGCCTCGACAGCGCGGTACGGCTGGCGGACGCGATGCGCGGCGGGCACTACGACGCCGTGGTGGGCCTCGGCGGCGGCAAGGTCATCGACGTGGCCAAGTACGCTGCCGCGCGGGTGGGCCTGCCGATCGTCGCGGTGGCCACCAACCTCGCCCACGACGGCATCTGCTCGCCGGTCTCCACCCTCGACAACGACGCCGGCCGGGGTTCCTACGGGGTGCCCGGCCCGATCGGGGTCCTGGTCGACCTGGACGTGGTCCGCGAGGCGCCGCCGCGCTTCGTCGCGTCCGGCGTCGGCGACGTCCTCTCCAACATCTCGGCCTGCGCGGACTGGGAGCTGTCCCACCGCGAGACCGGCGAACCGGTGGACGGACTGGCCGTCGCGATGGCCCGGACGGCGGGCGAGAACGTGCTGCGCCACCCGGGCTCCCTGCAGGACCAGGACCTCCTTACGGCCCTGGCGGAAGCCCTGGTACTGTCCGGCATCGCGATGAACATCGCCGGCAGCACCAGACCCTCGTCCGGTGCCTGCCACGAGATCTCGCATGCCCTGGACGTGCTGTATCCCAAGCGGTCCGCCCAGCACGGCGAGCAGGTCGGCCTCGGGGCCGCCTTCGCCAGCTTCCTGCGGGGCGAGCGTGAGCTGACCGGTCTGATCGTGGAGTGCCTGGCACGCCACGGCCTGCCGGTGACCGCGGCTCAGATCGGCTTCACCGAGGCGGAGTTCACCGACGCGGTGCACTACGCCCCGAACACCCGCCCGGGCCGCTTCACCATTCTTGAGCACCTCGACCTCTCCCCATCAGCAATCAGGGACGCGTACGCCGACTATGTCCAAGCCGTCAACAGCTGACCCCTCCGCCCAGGGCACGACCGGGGGCCCGACCCGGCCCCCGGTGGACCTCACCCGCCGCCCCTCCATCGAGGAGCTGCGCGCGGTCATCCACCCCGAGGGCATGCTCCAGCGCCGCAGCGCCGAGCACTGGGCGGGCCGCCTCTACATGCGGAAGATCTCGCTGCGGATCACCCGTGTGCTCTCCACCATGACGGCGATCACGCCCAACGGCCTGACCTACCTGATGATGTTCACCGGCATCCTCGCCGGTGCCGCCCTGGTCGTCCCGGGTCTGGCCGGTGCGGTCCTGGGCGCCCTGCTCATCCAGGTCTACCTGCTGCTGGACTGCGTGGACGGCGAGGTCGCCCGCTGGCGCCGGCAGACCTCGCTGACCGGTGTCTACCTGGACCGGGTCGGCCACTACATGTCCGAGGCGGCCCTGCTGACCGGCCTCGGCCTGCGCGCCACCGACCTGCTGCACCGCGAGGGCGGCGGCTCGCACTGGGAGTGGGCCTTCCTCGGCACGCTCGCCGCGCTGGGCGCCATCCTGATCAAGTCCGAGACCGACCTGGTGGACGTGGCCCGCGCCCGCAGCGGCCTGACCGCGGTCGAGGACAGCGCCTCGGTGCCGCGCTCCTCCTCGGTGGCCAAGGCCCGCCGGGCGGCCTCCTTCCTCAAGTTCCACCGGCTGGTGGGCGCGGTCGAGGCCTCGCTGTTCATCCTGGCCGCCGGGGTCGCGGACGCCGTCCAGGGCGGGCTGTTCTTCACCCGCCTCGCGGTGGTCGTGCTGGCCGCGATCGCCATGCTGCAGACCGTGCTGCACCTGCTGAGCATCGTCCTCTCCAGCAGGCTGCGATGAGTACCGCGACGGACCGCGCGGCGGACACCTTCCGCCTCGGTGCGGTGATCATCACCATGGGCAACCGTCCGGCCGAGCTGAACGCCCTGATCGACTCCGTCCGCGCCCAGGAGGGCCCGGAGATCGCGCTCGCGGTGGTCGGCAACGGCGCCCCGCTGCCCCCGCTGCCGGACGGCGTGCGCGCCCTGGCGCTGCCGGAGAACCTCGGCATCCCGGGTGGCCGCAACGTCGGCATCGAGCTGTTCGGCAAGGACGGCCGGGACGTCGACGCGGTCCTGTTCCTGGACGACGACGGCTGTCTGCCGGGCACCGACTCGGGCCGGCTGCTGCGCGAGGCCTTCACCGCCGACCCGGGGCTGGGCATCGTCAGCTTCCGGATCGCCGACCCGGACACCGGGGTCACCCAGCGCCGGCACGTCCCCCGGCTGCGGGCCAGCGACCCGCTGCGCTCCTCCCGGGTGACCACCTTCCTGGGCGGCGCCAGCGCGGTGCGCTGCACGGTGTTCGAGGAGGCCGGGCAGCTGCCCGCCGAGTTCTTCTACGCGCACGAGGAGACCGACCTCGCCTGGCGCGCGCTGGACGCCGGCTGGTCGATCGACTACCGCGCCGACGTGGTGCTGCACCACCCGACCACCTCGCCCGCCCGGCACGCCACGTACTTCCACAACGTGGCCCGGAACCGGGTGTGGCTCGCACGACGGAACCTTCCGGCCCCTCTCGTGCCTCTCTATCTGGGAACCTGGTTCCTGCTGACCCTGGCCCGCCGCCCCTCCCCGGAGGCGCTGAAGGCCTGGTGGGGCGGGTTCCGGGCGGGCTGGCGCGAGCCCTGCGGTGCGCGTCGGCCCATGCGATGGCGTACCGTGTGGCGACTGACCAGACTGGGCCGACCACCGATCATCTGAGCGAACCGGCGACGGTGATCGAAGGCGTCGGCACGCCCTGCCGGGTCCCCGACCCGGCCGGGCGGCCGACCGGTCACCACGGTCACCCGATCGCAGCGGCCGGTGGTCCTCCACCGGCCGGACTCCCCCCGTGATCCCAGTGGATCGCCTCGGCGCAAAGGCCGGCGGACCCCCCTCCGACCGGCGGCCCGAGAGGTCCCGCGTGAAGGACGAATGTGTCGACAGTGAGTGAACCCGTCAGCCTCTCAGCCCCGAGGGGGGCTGACGCGGGCCTGACCCCGAAGCAGCTTGCGGACAAGTACGGCCTGGCGGTCAGCGGCAGAAGGCCCGGCCTGTTCGCCTACACCAAGCAGCTCTGGGCCCGCCGCCACTTCATCTGGGCGTTCGCCACCGCCCGCCTGGTGGCGCAGTACACGGACGCCAAGCTCGGCCAGCTGTGGCAGGTCGTCACCCCGCTGCTGAACTGCGCGGTGTTCTACCTGGTCTTCGGCATGATCCTCCGGAGCAAGGACAACTTCCCCGAGGGCACCTACGTCGCCTGGCTCTGCATCGGCGTCTTCGTCTTCCAGTTCACCCAGAACGCGGTGCAGTCCGGCACCCGGGCGATCTCCGACAACCTCGGGCTGATCCGCGCGCTGCACTTCCCCCGTGCCTCGCTGCCGATCGCCTTCACCGTGATCCAGCTCCAGCAGCTGCTGATCTCGATGGTGGTGCTGGTCGGCGTCGTCCTGGCCGCCGGCATCGAGCCGGGCGTGACCTGGCTGGCGGTGCTCCCGGTCCTGATCCTGCAGTCGATGTTCAACACGGGGATCGCCCTGGTGATGGCCCGGATCGGCGCCAAGACCAGTGACATCTCCCAGCTGATCCCGTTCGCGATGCGGGCCTGGATGTTCCTGTCCGGCGTGATGTTCAGCATCCAGGACAAGATCAACGGCTGGCCGCCGTTCTGGCAGAAGGTGATGGAGCTCAACCCCGCCTCGGTCTACATGGACCTGATGCGCCACGCCCTCGCCCCGGTCATCTACAACCCGCACATGGCCCAGCACCAGCAGTTCCCGCCGCACCAGTGGCTGTACGGCATCAGCTGGGCGGTCGGCATGTTCGTCATCGGTTTCGTCTTCTTCTGGAAGGCTGAGGAGGAGTACGGCCGTGGCTGACATCGACCTGAGCAAGGACCTGGGGCTCCACGACGCGGACGTCGCCCGCGAGCCCACCGTGGTCGTCGACGACGTGCACATCGTCTACCGGGTGCACGGCGCCGGCTCCGGCAAGGGCAGCGCCACCTCGGCGATGAGCCGGATCCTCAGCCGCAAGCGCGGCTCCGGCGTGCGCGAGGTGCACGCCGTGCGCGGCATCAGCTTCACCGCGTACAAGGGCGAGGCGATCGGCCTCATCGGCTCGAACGGCTCCGGCAAGTCGACCATGCTGGCGGCCATCGCCGGCCTGCTGCCGACCGAGAAGGGCGGCATCTACACCAACGGCCAGCCCTCGCTGCTCGGCGTCAACGCCGCGCTGATGAACGAGCTGACCGGTGAGCGCAACGTGGTCCTCGGCTGCCTGGCGATGGGGATGACCCCGGCCCAGGTGCGGGAGCGCTACCAGGACATCGTCGACTTCTCGGGCATCAACGAGAAGGGCGACTTCATCTCGCTGCCGATGCGCACCTACTCCTCCGGCATGGGCGCCCGCCTGCGGTTCTCCATCGCGGCGGCCAAGACCCACGACGTGCTGCTGATCGACGAGGCGCTGGCCACCGGCGACCAGGCGTTCCAGCAGCGCAGCAAGGAGCGGATCAACGAGCTGCGCAAGGCCGCGGGTACGGTCTTCCTGGTCAGCCACGACAACAACTCGATCCGCGAGGTCTGCGAGCGGACCATCTGGATCGAGGCCGGCGAGCTGATCATGGACGGCCCGACCGAGGAGGTCGTCGGCCGCTACGAGCGCGGAGAGCGCCCGTAACACCACCCTGTGGGGCCTCGTACGGAGGGCCGGTACCGGGAGACCCGGTACCGGCCCTCCGGCCGTTCGGGTGCCCCCGCCCGTACCCCGGGTGGCCCGCCGCTGGGCGGGTGAGCGCCCCCGCGCGCCGGGCGGGGCACCCTTCTCCGGCGCGGACGGTGGTGTCAGGCTGAAAGCGGGGGAGCGGTGTGCCGGACGTGGCGGCCGGATTCGGACGCGCGTCCGAGTCGGAGCGGTGCAGCAGAGCGGTGTAGAACGGGGGAGTGACAGCAGTGTCGGCTTCGGCCCAGCCCAGTGCCCATCCAGATCCAGAGCCCGCGGACCGCACGGCGGGGATGACGCTGGAGAAGGCGGCTGCGGAGAACTTCCCGGTCGCCCCGTTCTTCCTGCCCGCCGCCTGGCGCGACGACCTGATGGCCGTCTACGGTTTCGCCCGCCTGGTGGACGACGCGGGCGACGGGGACCTCGCCGACCCGGAGGGCGCCGCCCGCCTGCTCGGCGTACCCGAAGAGCTGATCATCACCCCATCGGCCGAACGCACCCCGACGGAGGAGACCGCCTTCCGGCTCGCCCTCCTGGACGCCCTGGAGGGCGACCTCGACCGGGTCTTCGAGCGGGCCCTGAGCCCCGCCGCCGAGGGCCCCCGCCACCCGCTGATGCGCGCCCTGGTCGGCCCCGTCGACCGGTGCGGGCTCACCCCGGAGCCGTTCCGGCGCCTGATCGAGGCCAACCGGGTCGACCAGGGCACCGCCCGCTACGCCACGTACGACGACCTGATCGGCTACTGCACGCTCTCCGCCGACCCGGTCGGGCGGCTGGTGCTGGCCATCGCCGGGCAGGCCACCCCCGACCGGATCGAGCTCTCCGACCGGATCTGCAGCGCCCTCCAGGTGGTCGAGCACCTCCAGGACGTCGCCGAGGACCTCGCCCGCGGCCGGATCTACCTGCCCGCCGAGGACCTCGCCCGGTTCGGGGTCACCGAGGAGGACCTCGCCGCCCCGAGCGCCGACGGCCCGGTCCGCGAGCTGATCGCCTTCGAGGTCCGCCGTGCCCGCACCCTGCTCGACCGGGGCGCACCTTTGGTGGGTACGGTTCGGGGGAGGCTTCGACTGCTCCTGGCGGGATTCACCGCGGGCGGCTACGCGGCCCTGTCGGCCATCGAGGCCGCCGGGTACGACGTGCTCGCCCAGCAGGCGAAGCCGGACAAGCGCCGCCTCGCAGCGAAGGCGGCGGCAATCTTCGCGAAGGGAAGGTGAACGCCCGAGTGGCGGCATCACCACTGGCCTCGGCGCAGGTCATGGCGGCGTACCGGTACTGCGAGGCAGTGACCGGCCTCCAGGCCCGCAACTTCAGCTACGGCATCCGTCTGCTGCCGGAGCCCAAGCGGCTCGCCATGTCGGCCCTGTACGCGCTCGCCCGCCGGGTCGACGACATCGGGGACGGCGACCTGCCGGACGACCGCAAGGCCGAGGCACTGCTGCGCACCCGCGATCTGCTGGACGAGATCCGGGCCGGCTCGGTCGCCGAGGACGACACCGACCCGATCAAGGTCGCACTGGCGGACGCGGCCCGGCGCTTCCCGATCCCGCTCGGCGGCTTCGACGAGCTGATCGACGGCGTCGAGATGGACCTCAAGGGCGCCGAGTACCAGACGTACGAGGAGCTCAAGGTCTACTGCCGCTGCGTGGCCGGCGCCATCGGCCGGCTCTCGCTCGGCGTGTACGGCTGCCAGGACCCGGAGCTCGGCGCGCGGTACGCGGACACCCTCGGCCTGGCGCTCCAGCTCACCAACATCCTGCGCGACCTGCGCGAGGACGCCCTGAACGGGCGCACCTACCTGCCCACCGAGGACCTGACGCGGTTCGGCTGCGAGCAGGGCTTCGCGCTGTCCAGGCCCCCGGCCGGCGCCGACTTCACCGGCCTGGTCGCCTTCGAGGCCGCCCGGGCCCAGGCCGCCTTCGAGGAGGGCCTGCGGCTGCTGCCGCTACTCGACCGCCGCAGCCGCGCCTGCACCGCCGCGATGGCGGGCATCTACCACCGGCTGCTCGGCCGGATCGCCGCCGACCCAGGGTCGGTACTGCGCGGCCGGGTCTCCCTGCCGGGCTGGGAGAAGGCGTACGTGGCGCTTTCCGGGCTCGCCGGGGGGCGTTCTTGATTCTCACCGCACTTCTGTCACGCTGTGTCAGCGGGGAATCACTCATGGCCGGAGCCGTGCTGACCTCGACGTCGACCAACACCGTGCGGCACACCGAACACGAGGGGGAGGACCGATGACCGGGCGAGCCGACGCCGCGCGCCCGGCCGCCGTCGTGGTCGGCGGAGGTCTGGCCGGCATCACCGCCGCCCTGCGCCTGGCCGAGGCCGACCACCGGGTCACCCTGGTCGAGGGCCGCCCCCGGCTGGGCGGCCTGGCCTTCTCCTTCCGGCGCGGCGAGCTGACCGTCGACAACGGCCAGCACGTGTACCTGCGCTGCTGCACCGCCTACCGGGGGCTGCTGGAGCGGCTCGGCGCGGACCGCCCGGCCGACCTCCAGGAGCGCCTGGACGTCCCCGTCCTCGACGTGGCCGGCCCGCCGGCGGCGCCCGTACGGACCCTCGGACGGCTGCGCCGCGACGCCCTGCCCGTCCCGCTGCACCTGGCCCGCAGCCTCGCCGGGTACCCGCACCTCGGCCCGGCCGACCGGGCCCGGGTGGTGCGCGGCGCGCTCGCCCTGAACCGGCTGGACCTCGCCGACCCGGCGCTGGACGCCCTCTCCTTCGGCGACTGGCTGCGCCGCAACGGCCAGAACGCGCGCACCATCGCCGCCCTGTGGGACCTCGTCGGCGTCGCCACCCTGAACGCCCGCGCCGACCAGGTCTCGCTGGCGCTGGCCGCCATGGTGTTCAAGACCGGGCTGCTCTCCGACCCGGGCGCTTCCGACATCGGCGTCGCCGGCGTGCCGCTCGGCCGGATCCATCACGACGCGGCCCTCGCCGAGCTGGAGCGGGCCGGGGTGCGGGTGCTGCTGCGGGCCCGCGCCGCCGGGCTCAAGCCGGCCACGCCGCAGCACGCCGTGCTGCTGGAGGGCGGCGAGCTGCTGGCCGCCGACACCGTGGTGCTGGCCGGCGCCCAGGACACCGCGGCGGCCCTGCTGCCGTCCGACGCGCTCGACGGTCCGCACCGGCCCGCCGACCTGGGCACCGCGCCGATCCTCAACGTCCACGTGATCTACGACCGCACGGTGCTGCGCCGCCCGTTCTTCGCCGCCCTCGGCTCGCCCGTCCAGTGGGTCTTCGACCGCACCGCGCACTCCGGCCTGGCCGGTACCGCGCTCGGCGCGGCCCACCCCGGCGCGCAGTACCTGGCGCTCTCCCAGTCGGCCGTCCAGGACGAGATCGACCTGCCGGTGGCCGAGCTGCGCCGCCGCTACCTGCCCGAGCTCGCCCGGCTGCTCCCGGCCGCCGCCGGCGCCGAGGTGCTGGACTTCTTCGTCACCCGCGAGCGCACCGCCACCTTCGACCCGGCCCCGGGCACGGCGGCGCTGCGCCCAGGGCCCCGCACCCGGGTGCCGGGCCTGCTGCTGGCCGGCGCGTGGACGGCCACCGGCTGGCCCGCGACCATGGAGGGCGCCGTGCGCAGCGGCCACGCCGCCGCCGACGCCGCCCTCGCCGCGGGCGGCCTGCGCCGGCCGGTGGACCGGGGTGACGGACGGTGGCCACGGTGACCGCCCCCGCCGACCCCGCCAGAGCCCCCGGCCGCAGACCCGGCCGCCCCGCGGGCCGCACCGACATCGCAACCGCCCGGCCGTCCGGCACGGCCCGGCACCACCAGGGAGAGGGAACGCACGTGGAGTCACGCACCGGCACTGCCGTCGGAGGAACGGCGCACGCCGAACCGGTCTCGGTGCCGGAGCTGCTCGCCCGCGCCCGTACGCTCTGCACCCCGCCGCTGCGCGCGGCCGTCGCCCGTCTGGCGGCACCGATGGACACCGTCGCGGCCTACCACTTCGGCTGGATCGACCGGGACGGCACCCCGACCAGGGGGGACGGCGGCAAGGCCGTCCGCCCGGCGCTGGCCCTGCTGTCGGCCCAGGCCGCCGGCGCGCCGCCCGAGGTGGGCGTTCCCGGCGGCGTCTCCGTTGAACTGGTGCACAACTTCTCCCTGCTCCATGATGATCTGATGGACGGTGACGAGACCCGACGGCACCGGGCCACCGCCTGGACGGTCTTCGGTCCGGCCCAGGCGATCCTGGTGGGCGACGCGCTGGCGACGCTCGGTACGGAGGTGCTGCTCGACGCCGGGGTGACCGGCGGGGCGAGCGCCGCCGACGCCGCGCGTGCCGTCCGCCTGATCACCACCGCCACCCGCAAGCTCATCGACGGCCAGGCGATGGACGTCGCCTTCGAACAGCGCGACACCGTGACCGTCAACGAGTGCCTGGTGATGGAGGGCGGCAAGACCGGCGCCCTGCTCGCCGCGGCCTCCGCGATCGGCGCGGTGCTGGCCGGCGCCGACGACCGGACCTCCGACGCCCTCCAGCGCTACGGCCACCACCTCGGCCTGGCCTTCCAGGCCGTCGACGACCTGCTCGGCATCTGGGGCGCCACCGAGGTCACCGGCAAGCCGCACTGGGGCGACCTGCGCCAGCGCAAGAAGTCCCTGCCGGTCGCCGCCGCGCTCGCCGAGGGCGGCAGCGCCTCCCGCCGGCTCGCGGAGCAGCTGGCCGACCCGAAGGGCCGCGGCGAGGAGAGCGAGCCCGAACTCGCCGCCCGCGCCGCGCTGATCGAGGAGGCCGGCGGCCGCGACTGGACCCGTGAGGAGGCCCGCCGCCAGCACAGCACTGCCCTCGCCGCCCTGGACGAGGTCCCCATGCCCGACGCGGTGCGCGAGCACTTCGTCGCACTCGCCGAATTCGTGGTGGTACGAGAGAGGTGACGTTACGTTGACAGCAACCGCGAACGGCCGGCTCGACCCTGAGTACGATCCCGAGCCGGTCGCGGTGGGCGACCGCCCGACCCACACCGGAGACGGACAGCACACGGCGCAACCCCGCTCCGCCGAGGCGGCGCTGGCCCGCGCCAGCACCCACCTGCTCTCCCTGCAGAGCTCCGAGGGGTGGTGGAAGGGCGACCTGGAGACCAACGTCACCATGGACGCCGAGGACCTCTTACTGCGGGAGTTCCTCGGCATCCGGACGGCCGAGCTGACCAAGGCCACCGCCGAGTGGATCCGCTCCCAGCAACGGGAGGACGGCACCTGGTCGACCTTCCACGGCGGTCCGCCCGAGCTGTCGACCACCGTCGAGGCGTACGTCGCGCTCCGGCTCGCCGGTGACGAGCCGGGCGACCCGCACATGCTGGCCGCCGCCTCCTACGTCCGGGCGGCGGGCGGCATCGCGGCGGCCCGGGTGTTCACCCGGATCTGGCTGGCCCTCTTCGGCTGGTGGCCCTGGGAGCGGCTGCCGGAGATGCCGCCCGAGATCATCTTCCTGCCCAAGTGGCTCCCGCTGAACATCTACGCCTTCGGCTGCTGGGCCCGGCAGACCATCGTGCCGCTGACCATCGTCTCGGCCCACCGCCCGGTGCACCGGGCGCCGTTCCCCCTCACCGAGCTGCACACCGACCCCGCGGACCCCTACCCCGTGCGCCCGCTCGCCCCGGCCACCACCTGGGACGGGCTGTTCGAACGGCTCGACAAGGTGCTGCACGCCTACCACCGCCGCGCGCTGCGCCCGCTGCGCCGGCTGGCCGTCGCCCAGGCCTGCCGGTGGATCGTCGAACGCCAGGAGGCCGACGGCTGCTGGGGCGGCATCCAGCCGCCCGCCGTCTACTCGCTGATCGCCCTGTACCTGGAGGGCTACGAGCTGGACCACCCGGTGATGCGGGCGGGCCTGGCCTCCTTCGACGGCTTCACCGTGCACACCGAGGACGGCCGGCGCTGGATGGAGGCCTGTCAGTCCCCGGTCTGGGACACCTGCCTGGCCACCGTCGCGCTGGTCGACGCCGGAGTGCCGGCCGACCACCCGGCCCTGGTCTCCGCCGTCGACTGGATGCTCGCCGAGGAGATCACCCGGCACGGCGACTGGTCCGTCCGGCGCCCCGGACTCGCCCCCGGCGGCTGGGCGTTCGAGTTCGAGAACGACACCTACCCCGACATCGACGACACCGCCGAGGTGGTGCTCGCGCTGCGCCGGGTCGCCCACCCGGACCCGGCCAAGGTGGCCGGCGCGGTCGCCCGGGGCGTCGAGTGGAACCTCGGCATGCAGTCCAAGAACGGCGCCTGGGGCGCCTTCGACGTCGACAACACCAGCACCCTGCCCAACAAGCTGCCGTTCTGCGACTTCGGCGAGGTGGTCGACCCGCCGTCGGCCGACGTCACCGCCCACGTCGTGGAGATGCTGGCCGAGGTCGGCAAGGCCCGCGACCCGCGCACCCGCCGGGGCGTGGAGTGGCTGCTGCGCAACCAGGAGGCGGACGGCTCCTGGTTCGGTCGCTGGGGCACCAACTACATCTACGGCACCGGCTCGGTGCTCCCCGCCCTGGTCGCGACCGGCGTGCCCGCCGAGCACCCCGCGATCCGCCGCGCCGTGCACTGGCTGGAGGACCGCCAGAACCCGGACGGCGGCTGGGGCGAGGACATGCGCTCCTACGAGGACCCCGAGCAGTGGGCCGGGCGCGGCGAGTCCACCGCCTCGCAGACCGCGTGGGCGCTGATGGCGCTGCTCGCGGCCGGCGAGGGCCCCGACGGCCGGGCCAACCCGGCCGTGGAGCGCGGCGTCGACTGGCTGGTCCGCACCCAGCTGCCCGAGGGCACCTGGGACGAACCACAGTTCACCGGCACCGGGTTCCCCTGGGACTTCTCCATCAACTACCACCTCTACCGCCTGGTCTTCCCCATCACCGCCCTCGGCCGCTACCTGCACGGCGCCCCCGGCACCGGCCGCGGCGCCGTCGGCGGCCCGGCGATCGGGGCGGCCCGATGAACCCTGCCCCGCTGCTGGTGCTCTGCGCCCTGGGCCCCGAGGTGTGGGCCCTGCGCGGCGGCGACTGGCGCGGCGCGGCCGGCGGCCCGCCGGCCCTGGTCCGCACCGGCATGGGCCGGCCGCGGGCCGCGCGCACCGTACGACAGCTGCTGACCGCCGCCCCCGGCGGCTACGGCGCCGTCGTGGTGGCCGGCTTCGGGGCCGCCGTGGCGCCCGGGATGAGCCCGGGCGACGTCATCGTCGCCGACGGGGTGCGCGACGCCGAGGGCAACCTCTTCCCGGTCCACTCCGGACCGGCGCTCACCCTGGCCCTGCGCGCCCGCGGGCTGCGCGCCCACACCGGCGTGCACCACACCGCCGACCACGTGGTGCGCGGGCTCGAACGGCGGGCCCTGCACCTGCAGGGCGCGCTCGCCGTCGACATGGAGGCCGCCGCCGTGCTGGCCGCCCTGCGCGAACTGCGCCCGGCACTGCCGTCGGCCGTCCTGCGGGTGGTCGTCGACACCCCCGAGCGCGAGCTGATCCGGCCCGGCACGCTGCCCGCCGGCCTGCGGGCCTGGCGGACCCTGCGGGCCACCGTCCCCGCCCTGGTCGCCTGGCACGGGGCACTCTCCGGACCTCCCGGCCCGACGGCCGGAACCTTCCACCACCCCACATCCTCGACGCTCCCCCAGGAGGCGAGCTAGCCATGGCCATGCCGTTGCGCCAGACCGTGCGGGTCGGCACCTACCTCATGCAGCAGAAGCTCCGGCGGCGGACGAAATTCCCCATCATCGTCGAACTGGAGCCCCTGTTCGCCTGCAACCTCGCCTGCGAGGGCTGCGGGAAGATCCAGCACCCGGCGGGCATCCTCAAGCAGCGCATGCCGGTCGCCCAGGCGGTCGGCGCGGTCCTGGAGTCGGGCGCGCCGATGGTCTCGATCGCCGGCGGCGAGCCGCTGATGCACCCGCAGATCGACGAGATCGTCCGGCAGCTGGTGGAGCGCCGCAAGTACGTCTTCCTCTGCACCAACGCGCTGCTGCTGCGCAAGAAGATCGACAAGTTCCGGCCCTCGCCGTACTTCACCTTCGCCGTGCACATCGACGGCATGCGCGAGCGGCACGACGAGTCGGTGGCCAAGGAGGGCACCTTCGACGAGGCGGTGGAGGCGATCAAGGAGGCCAAGCGGCGCGGCTTCCGGGTCACCACCAACAGCACCTTCTTCAACACCGACACCCCGGCGACCGTCATCGAGGTGCTGGACTACCTCAACGACGAGCTCAAGGTCGACGAGATGATGATCTCCCCGGCCTACGCCTACGAGAAGGCCCCCGACCAGGAGCACTTCCTCGGCGTCGACCAGACCCGCGAGCTCTTCCGCAAGTCCTTCGCCGGCGGCAACCGGAGCCGCTGGCGGCTCAACCACAGCCCGCTCTTCCTGGACTTCCTGGAGGGCAAGGCCGACTTCGAGTGCACCCCCTGGGGCATCCCCAACTACTCGCTGCTCGGCTGGCAGCGCCCCTGCTACCTGATGGCCGACGGCTACGTGGCGACCTACCGCGAGCTCATCGAGAAGACCGACTGGAGCAAGTACGGCCGCGGCAGGGACCCGCGCTGCGCCAACTGCATGGCGCACTGCGGCTACGAGCCCACGGCCGTGCTCGCCACCATGGGCTCGCTCAAGGAGTCGCTGCGCGCCCTCACCGAGACCATGGGCGCCAAGAAGGGCCGCTGACCGGCGCCCGCACCCGAGGTCCGGCACGGACCACGCGCCCGTGCCGGACCTCCCGGAGGGGGACCCGTCCGAGGGGGGCACCACCGCTCCGAGTCGTGAGGTGAACACATGTCACTGCTCTCCCGCGTGAAGACCCCGGCCGACCTGCGCAAACTCCCGGCCGCCGACCTCGCGCCACTCGCCGGAGAGATCCGCGAGTTCCTGATCGGCGCCGTCACCCGCACCGGCGGCCACCTGGGCCCCAACCTCGGCGTGGTGGAGCTCACCATCGCCCTGCACCGGGTCTTCGACTCCCCGTACGACCGGATCGTCTGGGACACCGGCCACCAGAGCTACGTCCACAAGCTCCTCACCGGACGGCAGGACTTCAGCCGGCTACGGGCCCGCGGCGGGCTTTCCGGCTACCCGTCCCGCGCCGAGTCCGAGCACGACCTGGTGGAGAACTCGCACGCCTCCACCGCCCTGTCGTACGCCGACGGGCTCGCCAAGGCCGCCCAGCTGCTCGGCCAGCACGACCGGCGGACCGTCGCGGTCATCGGCGACGGCGCGCTCACCGGAGGCCTCGCCTGGGAGGCGCTCAACAACATCGCCGACGCCGAGGACCGGCCGCTGGTCATCGTCGTCAACGACAACGAACGCTCCTACGCGAAGACCGTCGGCGGCCTCGCCCACCACCTCGCCACCCTGCGCACCACCCGCGGCTACGAACGCTTCCTCTCCTGGGGCAAGGGCGCCCTCCAACGCACCCCCGTCGTCGGCCAGCCGATCTTCGACGCGCTGCACGGTGCCAAGAAGGGCTTCAAGGACGCCTTCGCCCCGCAGGGCATGTTCGAGGACCTCGGCCTCAAGTACCTCGGCCCGATCGACGGCCACGACATCGCCGCCGTCGAACAGGCCCTGCGCCAGGCCCGCAACTTCGGCGGCCCGGTCATCGTGCACTGCCTCACCGTCAAGGGCCGCGGCTACCGGCCCGCCGAGCAGGACGAGGCCGACCGCTTCCACGCCGTCGGCCCGATCGACCCGTACACCTGCCTGCCCATCTCGCCCAGCGGCGGCACCTCCTGGACCTCGGTGTTCGGCGAGGAGATGCTCGCGATCGGCGCCGACCGGCCCGACGTGGTCGCCATCACCGCCGCCATGCTCCAGCCGGTCGGCCTCGCCAAGTTCGCCAAGGCGTACCCCGGGCGGATCTTCGACGTCGGCATCGCCGAGCAGCACGCCGTCACCAGCGCCGCGGGCCTCGCCACCGGCGGACTGCACCCCGTCGTCGCCGTGTACGCGACCTTCCTCAACCGCGCCTTCGACCAGGTGCTGATGGACGTCGCCCTGCACCGGCTGGGCGTCACCTTCGTCCTCGACCGCGCCGGGGTGACCGGGCCGGACGGCGCCTCCCACCACGGCATGTGGGACATGTCGATCCTCCAGGTCGTCCCCGGCCTGCGGCTGGCCGCCCCGCGCGACGCCGACCAGCTGCGCGCCCGGCTGCGCGAGGCCGTCGAGGTCGCCGACGCACCGACCGTCATCCGCTTCCCCAAGGCCGACATCGGTCCCGCCGTCCCCGCCGTCGACCGGATCGGCGGCACCGACGTGCTGCTGCGCAGCGGACCGGTGCCGGAGATCCTGCTGGTCGCCGTCGGCACCACCGCGCCGGCCTGCCTGGACGCCGCCGCGCTGCTGCTCGCCGAGGGCTTCACCACCACCGTCGTCGACCCCCGCTGGGTGAAGCCGGTCGACGCCTCGCTGCCCCGGCTGGCCGCCGAGCACCGCCTGGTCGTCACCGTCGAGGACAACGGCCGCACCGGCGGCGTCGGCGCGGCGATCGCCCAGGCCCTGCGCGACGCCGGGGTGGACACCCCGCTGCGGGTGCTCGGCATCCCGCAGGAGTTCCTCGCCCACGCCTCCCGCGGCGAGATCCTGGAGGAGACCGGGCTCACCGGCACCGGGGTCGCCGCCCAGACCGCGGCCTTCGCCAAGCACCTGCTACCGACCAGAGGAGCGGACCAGCGCCATGCCGGCTGACCCCGACAGCACCGAAGCCCGATTCGACCTCGCCGCGCTGCTCGCCGAACGCGGCGCCGAACGCTACGAGTTGCACAGCCGCCACCTCAATCCGCAGCTGCCCCGGATGCTGCGCACCATCGGGTTCGACAAGTACTACGAGCGCGCCGAGGGTCCCTACTTCTACGACGCCGAGGGCCACCAGTACCTGGACATGCTGGCCGGCTTCGGCATCTTCGCGCTCGGCCGCCACCACCCGGTGGTGCGCTCGGCCGTCCAGCAGGTGATGGACCTCGACCTGCCCGACCTGGTCCGCTTCGACTGCCCCACCCTGCCCGGACTGCTCGCCGAGCGGCTGCTCTCGTACACGCCCGGCCTCGACCGGGTCTTCTTCGGCAACAGCGGGACCGAGGCGGTGGAGACCGCGCTGAAGTTCGCCCGCTACGCCACCGGCCGGGGGCGGGTGCTCTACGCCGACCACGCCTTCCACGGGCTGACCACCGGTTCGCTGTCGGTCAACGGCGAGGCCGGGTTTCGCAAGGGCTTCGACCCGCTGCTGCCGGACACCGCGATCCCGCTCGGCGACCTCGGCGCACTGGCCAAGGAGCTCAAGAAGGGCGACGTCGCGGCGCTGATCGTCGAGCCGATCCAGGGCAAGGGCGTGCAGGCCGCCCCGCCCGGCTGGCTGCGCGCCGCCCAGGACCTGCTGCACGACCACAAGGCGCTGCTGATCTGCGACGAGGTGCAGACCGGCATCGGCCGCACCGGCGAGTTCTTCGCCTACCAGTACGAGGAGGGCCTGCTGCCCGACCTGGTCTGCGCGGCCAAGGCGCTCTCCGGCGGCTACGTGCCGATCGGCGCGACCATCGGCAAGGGCTGGATCTTCGAGAAGGTCTACTCCTCGATGGACCGCGTCCTGGTCCACTCGGCCAGCTTCGGCTCCAATGCCCAGGCGATGGCGGCCGGCCTGGCCACCCTCCAGGTGATGCGGGACGAGCGGGTGGTGGAGAACGCCCGCCGGGTCGGCGACCACTTCAAGGAGCGGCTGACCGCGCTGGTCGACAAGTACGAGCTGCTGGCGGAGGTCCGCGGCAGCGGTCTGATGATCGGCATCGAGTTCGGCCGGCCCAAGTCCCTCAAGCTGCGCACCGGGTGGACGGCGCTGCAGGCGGCCCGCAAGGGGCTGTTCGCCCAGATGGTGGTGGTCCCGCTGCTCCAGCGGCACCGGATCCTCACCCAGGTGTCCGGGGACCACCTGGAAGTGATCAAACTGATCCCGCCGCTGATCATCACCGAGCGGGACGTCGACCGCTTCATGGAGGCCTTCACCGATGTGATGGACGACGCCCACCGTGGCAGCGGACTGATGTGGGACTTCGGGCGGACGCTGGTGAAGCAGGCGGTCGGCAGCCGGTGAGCCTCGGGGGAGGGGAGGGGCGGGCCTCCCCTCCCCGGCCGCCCGGGCACCCGTACGGGGGTCAGAGCTCGGTCTGCCGCCGGCGGATCACCACGATCAGGTCGACCACGGCGAACAGCGTCAGCAGTCCGCAGGCGACCGCGAACCCGGTGAGCGTCCCGCTGCTGGGCGCGCCGTCGTCGGGGGCCCGCGCCGCCCAGACGGCGAAGACCGCCGTGGCGATGGCGAACAGCGGGGTGAAGGTCAGCGACAGCAGGTAGCGCAGCTTGAGATCGCTGCGGGCGGTGGCCGGTTCGGTGCCGCTCCGCCAGCGCCTGGGCGTCGTGGCGCGCATCCTCGGTCACCTCCACGGGACCTCTCGGCCTACGATTCCAGCGTACGTCCGGACCACCGTACGTCCGGGCCGGCAGGGGAGGGCCGATGGCGCACCAGGACGCGGACGCCGCGCACGAGGGGCACGACGCGGAGGACTACGCGGGGCTGCCGGTGGAGCGGGCCGAGGAGACGGCCCGCTCACACGGCTGGGCCTCGGTGCGGGTGCTGCCGCCCGGGGCGATGATGACCATGGACCACCGGGAGGGGCGGCTCAACCTGGCCGTCCGGGACGGGGTGGTGGAGCGCAGCTGGGAGGGGTGACCCGGGCACCGGCGGGCCGCCGGGCGCGGGCGCGGGCCGCCCGGCGTTCGGCGATCCGCTGTTCGGCGGCGGCGACCAGGGGCTCCAGCAGCGGCAGCGAGAGCAGCACCAGCAGCCCGGCGGCCCAGCCGGCCAGCACGTCGGTGACCCAGTGGGTGCCCAGGTAGACCGTGGTGAGCCCGATCGAGCAGGCGGTGGCGCCGGCCAGCACAGCGCCGGTGCGCCGCCAGCGGACCGCCAGGTAGGCCAGCACGCCCCAGGTCACCACGGCGTTGGCGGTGTGCCCGGACGGGAAGATGGTGCCGCCGGAGAACAGCTCGGGGGAGCCGACGTAGTGGGCGTAGTGCGGCCCGAGCCGGCCGGTGACGATCTTGACCGTGCCCACCGTGATGTTGAGCAGCAGCAGCGCCGCGCCCATCACCAGCAGTGGCCGCAGCCGGCCCAGCCGGTGGGCGCGCCAGGCCAGCCAGGCGCAGGCGGCGATCGCGCTGGGCCCGCGCTGCCCGGCGACCACCCAGTTGTCCAGGAACGGCTCCAGGCTGGGCCACCGCTCGTACGGGCGGCGCAGGCGCACCCACCAGTCGAGGTCCACCAGCACGGAGTCGAGCAACACGCCGGCGACGACCAGCAGGTAGCCGAAGCAGGTGAGGGCCAGCAGCGCGGCCTGCCGTCGGCTCATGGGGGGCCAGCCGGGGTCGCCGGGGCCGGGGCGGGGGCGCGGGCGTGGGCGCGTGCTGTGGGTGTCCGGGCGCGGGGACGGGACGCCGGCCGGAGGCGTGTCCGGGCCCTGCGGTGACGTCGGGTCCTGCGCCGACCTCGGGTCGTACGGTGAGGTCGGGTCCTGCGGTGAGTTCAGGTCCTGCGGTGAGTTCAGGTCTTGCGGTGATCCACTCGGCGCTTGCACGGTGGTGACCCTACCGACCCGGGCCGCACCATTCCGGGAGGTATTGCGAATTCTACGCGGAAGGGTTTGTTCCGGGTTATGGCGAAGCGTTCCGGGTGGTCACCCGGCCATTTCCCGATCGAATGGCGGGGCGATTGTCGAATGGAATTCCGGTGGTACCGGAAATGTGCGGGGGGTGGGCGGCCGTGCCCCGGCCGTCCACCCCGGTCACCCTGCGTAGGTTGGCATGCTCAGTCCAGCGGGCCGCCGGCCACGTAGATGACCTGGCCGGAGACGAATCCGGCGCCCTCGCTCACCAGGAACGAGATGGTGTGGGCGATGTCCTCGGGGACGCCGACGCGCTGCACCGGGATCTGCGAGGCGGCGGCCTGCTTGAAGTCGTCGAACTCCATGCCGACCCGGGTGGTGGTGGCGGCCGTCATGTCGGTGGCGATGAATCCGGGGGCGACCGCGTTGGCGGTGATTCCGAACTTGCCCAGCTCGATGGCGAGCGTCTTGGTGAAGCCCTGCAGTCCGGCCTTGGCGGCGGAGTAGTTCGCCTGGCCGCGGTTGCCCTGGGCGGAGGAGGAGGACAGGTTGACGACGCGGCCGAAGCCGGCGTCCACCATGTGCTTCTGCACCGCGCGGGTCATCAGGAAGGCGCCGCGGAGGTGAACGTTCATGACCGTGTCCCAGTCGGACTCGGACATCTTGAAGAGCAGGTTGTCGCGCAGGACGCCCGCGTTGTTCACCAGGACGACCGGCGCGCCGAGCTCGGCGGCGATCCGGTCGACCGCGGCCTGCACCTGGTCGGCGTCGGACACGTCGGCGCCGACGGCCAGGGCCCGGCCGCCCGCGGCGGTGATCCGGTCGACGGTGTCCTTGCCGGCCGCCTCCTCCAGGTCGACCACGGCGACCGCGAAGCCGTCGGCGGCCAGCCGCTCGGCGGTGGCGGCGCCGATACCACGTGCGGCGCCGGTGACGACCGCGACCCGGGGGGCGCTGTTCTGCTCGGTCATGCTCGCTCTCGTCTCTCTCGGTGGGGTGGACCGCTGGGTGGCCACACCCTACTCATGGGTAGGTTCATCGGCCAGAGGACAGAGCCGCAGGTGACCGAGGGTAAGGACCGACCGGTCGGCTTTCTGCTGCGAACGGGTTACCGGCGGGTCGGCAGGGCGTGTAAATATGCCAACTTTGCCGAACCTGCGTCTACTATCTGCCCCTGCCTGCCAGCACGGGCCCGCCGTTTGTATAGTGTGCGCCAGCAGCCACCGGCTGCACGGCTGGAGCGCCCTCCCTCACAGCGGGACGCCCACTCGCCGTTACTGCCCCACCCGGGTGTCCCACACACACCGGGTGTGACATCGGGACGGATACATGGTGCTGGGGGAGATCCCGACGACCCGCGTGTCCGCGCGACTGCAGCAGTCGCCCGGTCACCTCATTCGCGTTGCGCAGCAGGTTCACACCCGGCTGTGGTCCGAGCATGTCGGAGCCGACCTCACGGCTCCGCAGTTCGCCGTGCTGCTGGTACTCGCCCTCGAGCCGGGCGCCGACCAGCGCACGGTGGGCGAGCGCGCTTCGCTCGACAAGGCCACGATGGCCGAGATGGTCGCCCGGCTGGTCCGGCGCGGCCTGGTGCTTCGGCGCCGCGACCCGGCCGACGGCCGGCGCAAACTGCTCGCTCTCTCGCAGAGCGGCGCACAGGCGGTGCGCGAGGCCACCGGCGGAGTGGTCCGAGTGCAGCGCACGCTCTTCGAGCCGCTGACGGCCGAGGAGCAGCTGGAGATCGTGCGGGTCATGGCCAAGATAGCCAGGCTGGAGCCCGCCGCGGTCGCCGTCCTCACCGACGCGCGGCCGATGCTGGACGCCCAGCGGGCGATCGGCTACCTGATCAGGGTCAGCCAGCAGGTGCACACCAAGCTCTGGTCGGAGCACGTGGGTGCCGAGCTGACGGCTCCGCAGTACGCGGTGCTCGACGCGCTGGAGCTGGAGCCGGGCGCCGACCAGCGCACGGTGGGCGAGCTGGCCTCGCTCGACAAGGCCACGATGGCCGAGATGGTCAGCCGGCTGGTGCGCCGCGGTCTGGTGCAGCGCCGGCGCGACCCCTCGGACGGGCGGCGCAACCTGCTCTCGCTCTCACCGGCGGGCCAGGACCTGCTCCACCGCTCGGCCGCCGGCGTGGCCGAGGTCCAGCGGCTGCTGCTGTCCCCGCTGGAGGAGGTCGAGCACGAGGCGGCACTCGCGCTGATCGCCAAGGCGGCTCGTCTCTAGGCTTCCGCCCGGAGTCCAGCCAAAACGATTCGCCATGGCTGCGCCAGGGTCACGCCATGGCACGGTCACCATCCGAGCGTCCGCCGTCGCGGAGGTCCGGGTGGACGAAGGCGTCCCTCGGAGGCCGCCGTCCCACGCGGGACGGCGGCCTCCTCGGGTTTGACCGGAGATCAGTTCCAGTCGAACTCCTGCGGGTCCGGGCCGATCCGCTCACCGGTGGCGATGCCGGCGATCGCGGCGAGGTCCTCCGCGTCCAGCTCGAAGCCGGCGACGTCCAGGTTCTCCTTGATCCGGGCCGGGGTGACCGACTTCGGGATCGCGATGACGCCGCTCTGCAGGTGCCAGCGGAGCACCACCTGGGCGACCGTACGGCCGTGCTTCTCGGCGATCCGCGCCAGCGCCGGCTCGGCCAGCAGGGTCTTGCCCTGGCCCAGCGGGCTCCACGCCTCGGTGGCGATGCCGTGCTCGGCGTGGAAGGCGCGCAGCTCCTCCTGCGGGAAGTACGGGTGCAGCTCGACCTGGTTGAGCACGGGCACGACCGAGGACTCGTCCAGCACCCGGCGCAGCTGCTCGGTGCCGAAGTTCGACACGCCGACGGACTTCACCCGGCCGTCGGCGAGCAGCTCCTCGAAGGCCTTCCAGACGTTGAGGTAGCTGCCGTGCGCCGGCCGCGGCCAGTGGATCAGGTAGAGGTCGACGTAGTCGAGGCCGAGCTTCTCCAGCGAGGCGTCGAACTCACGGCGGACCGCGTCGCGGCCCTGCTCGCCGGACCAGTCGGCGCGGCCCGAGTTCCACAGCTTGGTGGTGATGTAGAGGTCCTCGCGCGGCACGCCGGCGGCGATCGCCCCGGTGACAGCGGCACCGGTGCCGACCTCGTTCTCATAGATCGCGGCGGTGTCGATCGAGCGGTACCCCGCCTCGATGGCCGCGCGCACGGCGGCGGTGGCCTCGGCGTCCGGGACCTGCCACACACCGAAGCCGAGCTGCGGGATCCGCAGGCCGTTGTTCAGGGTGACGTTGGGGATGTTGCTCACGAGAAGGGGTGCCCTTCAGGTCGTCCGGTGGTTCCGAATGGCCAACCCGCAGGGCCGGGTCTTTGTTCCCGTTCGGACAAGAAAACTTGCGGGGCGCGGGAGCGGAGGGGCGCAGCCGCAGGCGGGGCGGCGGCGACCGGAAAACCTGTTGCGCAGATCACACTCCGTTGGCAGTCTCGACGCCATGACGTCCTGACCGCACCCGCCGTGACCACGCCGGCCGTTTCCGTCCCGTCCCTCCGTCGCCCCGGCCGCCGCCGCGAGCCGGGCGTCGTGCCGTGCCCGCGAGCCGGGCCCACGCACCTTCCGCCCGTACCATCCGCAACGGAGCGTCATGCCGCTCAAAGCCCTGCCGTTGGCCGATCCCGGCAGCCCCGACCTCTCCTCCCCGCTCGCCCTCCTGCGCTGGCTGCAACGCGCCCAGCGGCGCGGTCAGGTGCTCTCCACCTGCTGGGCGCTGCTGCACATGGGCTCCCAGGCGGCCCTGCCGGTGCCGATCGGCCTCGGCGTCCAGGCCGCCGCCGACGGTGACGGGGACGGCGTCCTGCGGGCCGGCGGCGCCGCGCTCGCGCTGGCCGCGCTCACCGCCCTCGGTGCCGTCCTCCTGCACCGCCAGGCGGTGTGGAACTGGATCCACGCCGCCACCCACGTCCGCCAGCTGGTCGCCCGGCAGGCCTCCCGGCTCGGCGCCGGGCTCTCCAGCCGGATCGCCACCGGCGAGATCGTCGCCGTCAGCAGCGGCGACGTCGAGAAGATCGGCTGGTACGTCGAGCTGGTCGCCCGGGTGCGCGCGGCCGTGCTGGTCTGGCTGGCGGTCAGCGCCGCGGTGCTGCTCACCGAGCCCTTCCTGGGCCTGACCGTGCTGCTCGGCGTGCCGGTGCTGGCGGCCTCCGTGTGGCCGCTGCTCGGCCCCTTCGAGCGGCGCTACTCCGAGCAGCGCCAGCTCGGCGGCAAGGCCACCGAGCTGGCCGCCGACACGGTGGCCGGGCTGCGGGTGCTGCGCGGCATCGGCGGCGAGGAGCTCTTCCTGGAGCGCTACCGGGTCGCCTCCCAGAAGGTCCGCGCCGCCGCCGTCCGCTCGGCCCGGCTGTGGTCCCTGATGCAGGCGCAGCAGGTGCTGCTGCCGGGCCTCTTCGTGGTAGGGGTCACCTGGTACGGCGCGCACCTGGCCGCCACCGGGCGGATCGGCGTCGGCACCCTGGTCGCCGTGTACGGCGCCACGGCCTTCCTGGCCGCGCCGCTGCGCATCCTCGGCGAGGCCGCGCACGCCTGGAGCGTCGCCCGGGTCTCCGCGGCGCGCACCGTCCGGGTGCTGTCGCTGACCCGGACCACCTCGGTCGCCGCGGCGGAGCTGACCCGGCCCGAGCGGGCCGACCTGCACGACCCGGTGACCGGGCTGACCGCCCGGGCCGGCGAGCTGACCGCGGTGGTCTGCGGCGACCCGGACTTCGCCGGCCTGCTCGCCGAGCGGCTCGGCGGGCACGTCCCGCTGGCCGAGGGCGAGCGGCCGCGGCCCTCGGTGCGGCTCGGCGGCACCGAGCTGGACTCCGTGCCGCTGGCCGAGGCGCGGGCCGCGGTGCTGGTGCACGACAAGGAGCCGGTGCTGCTCTCCGGCACCCTGGCCGCGCTGCTCGACGTGCCGGCCTCCGGACGGGTGACGGCCGCCGACGCGCTGGCCGCGGCCCGCGCCGAGGACGTGCTGGAGGCCCTGGTGGACGGCTCGCCGGACTGCGAGGGGGACGCCATGCGGGCCAGGATCACCGAGCGCGGCCGCTCGCTCTCCGGTGGCCAGCGCCAGCGGCTGGCGCTGGCCCGCTCGCTGTTCGCCGACCCGCCGGTGCTGGTGCTGGACGAGCCGACCAGCGCCGTCGACGCGCACACCGAGTCCCGGATCGCCTCCGGGCTGCGCCGCAGCCGCGAGGGCCGCACGACGGTGGTGCTGGCCACCAGTCCGCTGCTGCTGGACCGGGCCGACCGGGTGGTGCTGGTGAGCGACGGCCGGGTGGCCGCCTCGGGGAGCCACCGCGAGCTGATGGACGGCGAGCCCGGCTACCGCGCCGTGGTCACCCGGGACGAGGAGCCCGCACCGGTGGGGGAGGGCGTGTGATCGGCGGACACCGTACGGCCGGGGCACGCCGCCCCGGGGCGGGCGCGATCCCGTCGGAACAGCCGGAACACCGGCCCGGCGCGGGCACGATCCCGTCGGCGCCCCTGCCCGGCGCGGGATCGATCCCGCCGGAACACCGCCCCGGGGCAGGACCGGGCCGGACGGATCACCGACCCGGAACACCGGGAACACCGAGGAGGACCCGATGAAGCCCCCCGTCCATCAGGAGCAGGGGCCGGCGACCACCCTGCCGGTGGGCTCCCCGGCCGCCGTGCGCGCGTACCTGGGACTGCTCGCCCGCCGGCACCGGGGCGCGTTCTCCTCGGTGGTGGCCCTGCACTCGGTGGCCACCGTGGCCGGGCTGGTCGGGCCGTGGGTGCTCGGCACCCTGGTCGAGGACCTGGCCACCGACACCGCCGGTTCCGCCATCGGCACGGCCGTCGCCTGGTACCTGCTGGCGCTGGTGGTGCAGTCCGCCTTCACCTGGTGGTCGCGGCTGCGCGGCAGCGTCCTCGGCGAGCGGGTGCTGGCCGACCTCCGGGAGGACTTCCTGGTCCGCTCGGTGGCGCTGCCGCCCGGGGTGCTGGAGCGCGCCGGCACCGGCGACCTGGTCTCCCGGGGCACCACCGACATCGACCGCCTGGACAAGTCGGTGCGCGAGGCGGTGCCCGAGCTGGCGGTCGCCGTGGTGTCGCTGCTGCTGGTGCTGGGCGCCCTGGTGGTCACCTCGCCGCTGCTCGCGCTCACCTCGCTGATCGGCCTGCCGCTGCTGCTGGCCAGCTCCCGCTGGTACTTCCGGCGCGCCCCGCAGTCGTACCGCAACGAGTCGGCCGGCTACGCCGCGGTCAACACCGTGCTCGCCGAGACGGTGGACGCCGGGCGGACGGTCGAGGCGCTGCGGCTGGGTGACGAGCGGATCCGGCTGACCGACCGCAAGCTCTCCGAGTGGCTCGCCTGGGAGCGGTACACGCTCTGGCTGCGCTCGGTCTGGTTCCCGACCATCGACGGGGTGTACGCCCTGGCCGTGCTCGGCACCCTCGTGCTGGGCGGGCTGTTCACCCTCCGGGGCTGGATCACCGTCGGCCAGCTGACCACCGGCGTGCTCTACGCCCAGATGCTGACCGGCCCGGTGGACCTGATCCTGCGGTGGTACGACGAGCTCCAGATCGGCCAGGCCTCGCTGGCCCGGCTGGTCGGGGTGCGCGAGGTGCCCGAGGCGCTCGCCGACGAGGACGCCCGCCCGGACGGCCACCGGCTGGAGGCCCAGGACGTCCGCTTCGGCTACCGCGAGGGCTCGGACGTGCTGCACGGCATCAGCCTGGACGTCGCGCCGGGCAGCCGGGTGGCGCTGGTCGGGCCCTCCGGGGCCGGCAAGTCGACCCTCGGGCGGCTGCTGGCCGGCATCTACGCGCCGGGCCGGGGCAGCGTCACCCTCGGCGGGGCGGCCCTGTCGCGGATGCCCGCCGAGCGGGTGCGCTCCCAGGTCGCGCTGGTCAACCAGGAGCACCACGTCTTCGTGGGCACCCTGCGGGACAACCTGCGGCTGGCCGCGCCCGGGGCCGACGACACCGAGCTGCGCGCCGCGCTGGCGGCGGTGGACGCCGACGAGTGGGCGGACGCGCTGCCGGAGGGGCTGGACACCGAGGTCGGCTCGGGTGGTACCGCGCTGACCCCGCCGCAGGCGCAGCAACTGGCCCTGGCCCGGCTGGTGCTGGCCGACCCGCACACCCTGGTGCTGGACGAGGCCACCTCGCTGCTCGACCCCCGGGCCGCCCGGCACCTGGAGCGCTCGCTCTCCCGGGTGCTGGAGGGCCGGACGGTGATCGCCATCGCGCACCGGCTGCACACCGCGCACGACGCGGACGTGATCGCCGTGGTCGAGGGCGGACGGATCAGCGAGTACGGCAGCCACTCCGAGCTGGTCGCGTCCGGCGGCCCGTACGCGGCGCTCTGGCGCTCCTGGCGGGACGAGCGGTAGCGGCGGGCGGGCCGGCGGGCCCGGGAGGCGTGCGCGCGGGGGCTCCCGGGGGCCGGCGCGCTGTGCGGTGACCCCCGCCGGCCGGTGCGCCCGGGACCGCCACGTGCGGGGGTCGCCCGTGCGGGGGAGTCCCGGGCGCGTGGCCGGGCGAATCCTCCGGCGGGCCCGCAGACTGCGCGTGTGACCAAGATTTCAGACGGCTCGTCCGGCTCCCGGAAGAGCGAGATCGCGGGGATCCCCACCCGGTACATCGGGATCGCCGTCCTCGTGATCCTCGCGGTGTGGTTCCTGTTCGCCAACCTCGACAGGGTGCAGATCCAGTTCTGGGTCTTCACCGTCACGGCGCCGCTCTGGATCGCCCTGCTGGCCACCCTGCTGGCCGGCGCCGTGCTCGGCTGGCTGCTGAAGGGGCGGCGCGAACGGTGACCGGCGAGCCCGGGCCGCCGGCCGCGGCCGCCCCGGAGTTCACCCCGCTGATCGAGATGCACGGGGTGAACAAGCACTTCGGCCAGCTCCACGTCCTCCAGGACATCGAGCTGACCGTGGGCCGCGGCGAGGTGGTCGTGGTCATCGGGCCGTCCGGGTCGGGCAAGTCCACGCTCTGCCGGGCGATCAACCGGTTGGAGCCGATCGAGAGCGGCACCATCCTGATCGACGGCGAGCCGCTGCCCGAGGAGGGGCGCGGGCTGGCCCGGCTGCGGGCCGAGGTCGGGATGGTCTTCCAGTCCTTCAACCTGTTCGCGCACAAGACCGTGCTGCAGAACGTCTCGCTGGCCCAGGTCAAGGTGCGCGGCCGCTCCAGGGCCGACGCCGACGCCAGGTCCCGGGCACTGCTGGACCGGGTGGGGCTGGCCTCGCAGGCCGACAAGTACCCGGCGCAGCTCTCCGGCGGGCAGCAGCAGCGGGTCGCCATCGCCCGGGCGCTGGCGATGGAGCCCAAGGCGCTGCTCTTCGACGAGCCGACCTCGGCGCTCGACCCCGAGATGATCAACGAGGTGCTGGACGTCATGCGCCAGCTCGCCCACGAGGGCATGACCATGGTCGTGATCACCCATGAGATGGGCTTCGCCAAGGCCTCGGCGAACCGGGTGGTGTTCATGGCCGACGGGCGTATCGTCGAGGACCGGACACCCGAGGAGTTCTTCGCCTCGCCCCGCAGCGAGCGGGCCCGGGACTTCCTGTCCAAGATCCTCAAACACTGAGGCGGCCGCCGACGTCGCCGGGCCGCCGGAGTCGCCGAGGCTGCCGGGCCCGCCCGGCCCGCCGGGGCCGCGCCCGGAGCGTGGCGGCAGCGCCCCCTGGGGCTGATGCTCCGTCCGAAACCATAGGTGCGAGCGGGGTAATCCCTCGCGCCCCCAATGTCTGCTTATGATTGCCGGGTGTTCGACTCACGGCACATCCGGACCTTCCACGAGGTCGTCCGGGCCGGCTCCTACTCCGCCGCCGCCCGCGAGCTCGGCTACACGCAACCGGCCATCACCCAGCAGATGAAGGCCCTGGAGCGGGTCGTCGGCGTGCCGCTGTTCACCCGGGCCGGACGCGGACTGCGGCTCACCGAGGCCGGCGAGGCGCTCGCCCGGCACGCCGAGGTGATCCTCGGCAGCCTCTCCGCCGCCCAGCAGCAGCTCGCCTCGCTCGCCCGGCTGCGGGCCGGCCGGGTCCGGGTCTGCGCCTTCCCCAGCGCCAACGCCACGCTGATCCCCGAGGCGATGGCCCGGCTGCTGGCCGAGCACCCCGGGGTCCGGGTCGAGCTGCTGGAGGCCGAGCCGCCGGACTCCGTCCAGCGCCTGCTGCGCGGTGAGTGCGACATCGCGCTGGCCTTCAGCTACCCCGGCGCCACCGTGGACGTGCCGCCGGAGCTGGACGTCATCCCGCTGATGGAGGACCTGCTCACGGTGCTGCTCCCGGTCGGCCACCCGCTGGGCCGCCGGCACGCCGTACGGCTGGTGGACCTCGCCGAGGAGCGCTGGATCGCCGGCTGCCCGCGCTGTCGGGCCAACCTGCTGCACGTGTGCGCCGAGGAGGGCTTCGCCCCCGACATCGTGTTCTCCACCGACGACAACCTCGCCGTGCAGTCCCTGGTCGCCGCCGGGGTGGGCATCGCGCTGATGCCGGCGCTGGTGCTCTCCTTCATGTGCCACCGCAAGGTCACCGGCCGGGCCGTGGAGCCGCACCTGCGGCGCCAGGTCAGCGCGTACGTGCTGCGCGAGCACCGCGGGATCCCCGCGACCGCGCTGGTGCTGGACCAGCTGCGGTCGGCGGCGGCCGCCCGTACCGGCTGCTGACGCACGGGGTCCGGGCGGGCCGTCCGGGGAACGCGGACCCGTGGACGCGGACCCCCGGGCGCCCACGCCTGGACGTCGACGCGTGGACGTCGACGCGTGATCGCCGTGCGCTGTACGCCGCCCCGGGCACCGATCCATAAGCGGGAATGGGGGTGGGGTGAAAAAACCCTCCTTGGACGTGATGGGTCGCCGGGGCCGAACCTGCTGCCATGACACCCTCAGCGACGATCGGCGGCGACCACCTCACCGCGCGCATGGCCGTCCTCGTCGGCGAGATCCGCGCCGTCGTCGACCGCGGACTGCCGCCCGAGCTCACCGCCTACCTGGTCGGCGAGCGGCTGGCCCCGCACCTCGGCGACCCGGAGCTGCTCACCCCGGCCCAGCGGGAGGGTGACCCGGGGCACTACCGCCAGCACGTGCTGCACGCCGAGGGCGACGGGAGCTTCTCGATCGTCACGGTGGTCTGGCTGCCCGGCCAGCTGACCCCGATCCACGACCACGTCTCCTGGTGCGTGGCCGGCGTCCACGAGGGCCAGGAGAGCGAGACCCGCTACCGGCTGGTCTCCGACGGGCGCGCCGCCCGTCTGGTCGAGACCGAGCACGCGGTCGCCGCGGCCGGCACCGTCGCGGCCTTCGCCCCGCCCGGGGACATCCACCTGGTGCGCAACGCCGGTACCTCGACCGCGATCTCCATCCACGTCTACGGCGCGGACATCTCCCGTCTCGGTACCAGCATCCGGCGCGTCTACCGGTTGCCCGCCTCACCCGCCGCCAGCGCCACCGCCATCGCGTCGGCCTCCGCCGCCGCCATGGCCCCCACCGCCGCCGCGACCGCCCCGGTGGGCCCGCCGGCCGCCGACGGCCGGCGATGAGCGCCCTCACGGCGCTGCGGCCCGGCCCCACCCGCACCCTCTCGCCGTTCGGCCGCGGCAACACCCCCGGGCTGCTGCTCGCCGCCCTCGGGGTGAGCGCCGCGCTCGCCGTCCACCGGCTGCTGCCCGCCGTCCCGGCGATGACCGCCGCCGTGGTGTTCGGCATGGCCGCCGCCCACCTGCCGGGCCTGCGCCCGATCGTGCGAGGCGTCGCCAAGCCCGGCCTCTCGCTCGCCGCCAAGCGGCTGATGCGGATCGGCATCGTGCTGCTCGGCCTCAAGCTCGGCCTCGACGACGTCCTCGGCCTGGGCTGGAGCACCGTCGCCGTGGTCCTCGCCGTGGTCACCGCCACCTTCGCCGGCACCTGCTGGCTCGGCCGCCGCCTCGGCCTGCCCGGCGACCAGCCGCTGCTGGTCGCCACCGGCTACTCGATCTGCGGCGCCTCGGCGATCGGCGCGGTCAGCCAGGCGGCCGGCAGCGAGGAGGAGGACGTCGCCGCCTCCGTCGCCCTGGTCACCCTCTGCGGCACCCTCGCCATCGCCGTGCTGCCGCTGCTCCAGCAGCCGCTCGGCCTGGACGCGAGCGGCTTCGGCCGCTGGGTCGGCGCCAGCGTCCACGACGTCGGCCAGGTGGTCGCCGCCGCGCAGAGCGGCGGCGCGGGCGCGCTGCGCGAGGCCGTCCTGGTCAAGCTGATGCGGGTGGCCCTGCTGGCCCCGCTGGTCGCCGGGGTCGCGCTCACCGTACGGCGCTCGCGCCGGGCGGGTGCCACCACGTCCGCCACCGGCGCCACCCCGGCCGCCCGGCCGCCGGTCCTGCCGCTGTTCGTGGCCGGCTTCCTGGCGATGATCGCGCTGCGCACCACCGGGCTGCTCCCCGAGCCCGCCCTCGACCTGGCCGGGCACGCCCAGGAGCTGCTGCTCGCGGCCGCCCTCTTCGGGCTCGGCAGCGCCGTCCACCTGCCCACGATGATGCGCACCGGCGGCCGGCTCGCCCTGCTCGGGCTGGGCTCCTGGGTGGTGGTCGCGGGCGTCTCGTACGCCGGGGTGATGATCACGGCCTGAGCGGGGCCGGCGGCCACCTCCGCTACAGTCGTGCGGGTACCCCGCGAACCCGAGCGCCCGAAGGAACGCCGCATGTCCACCGCACTGCCCGAACGGGACGGTTTCGACACCGTCGTCACGCTCGACCGGCGGGAGGGCCCCTACGGCGAGGTCGTTCTGCGCCGGCGCGGGCAGCACTTCGAGATCATCGCCAACGGCTGCTTCCTGATGGACACCGCCGACGGCCGCTCCGAGCGGCTGCTGATCCAGGCGGCCCTGGACGCGCTGGGCGCGGCGGCCGGGCGGCCCTCGGTGCTGATCGGCGGCCTGGGTGTCGGCTTCTCGCTGGCGTACGCGGCGGCCGAGCCGCGCTGGGGGAGGATCGCCGTCGTCGAGCGCGAGAACGCGATCATCGACTGGCACCGGGCCGGGCCGCTCGCGGCCTTCTCGGCGGGCGCGCTGGACGACACCCGGGTCGAGGTGCTCCACACCGACCTGCTGGAGTACCTGGCCGGCGCGGACGGCGAGCGCTACGACGCGCTCTGCCTGGACATCGACAACGGCCCGGACTGGACGGTCACCGACTCCAACGCCGGCCTGTACGGCGCCGACGGCCTGGCCGTGCTCCGGTACCGGCTCCGGGCGGGCGGGGTGCTGGCGGTGTGGAGCGCGCAGCCGTCCCCGGAGTTCGAGGAGGCGCTGCGCGCGGCGGGCTTCTCGGACGTGGTCACCCTGGAGATCCCGGTCGCCCGCGGGGTCCCGGACGTGGTGCACCTGGCCCGTCGCGCGGGCTGAGCGGTCGGCCCGCGCGACGGTCGGGCGGTACGGGCGGTACGGGCGGTACGGGCGGTACGGGCGGGGGCGCGTCGCCCCCGCCCGTACGGTGGGTCACTTCAGGCCGTTGTCCACCGCGGCCATCAGCTCGCCGTTGGGGGTGTCCCCGTCGAAGGCCCAGATCATCGCGCCGGCCAGCCCCTGGGACTTGATCCAGGCGGTCTTGCGGGCGATCTCGGTCGGGTCGTCGTAGGTGTAGAAGACGGTCCCGTTGTAGATGTACGCGTGGCCGGCCACCGGGTCCCGGTAGAGGGTGTAACCGCCGCTCGTGGCCATGGTCTTGAGCTTGTGGTAGTCCTCGAACCCGGCCTCGTAGCTGCCCGGCGCCGGTCCGGTGCCGGTCTGGAAGAGACCGTTGGTGGTGCCGCGCGGCACGCCCGTCCAGCCGCGTCCGTAGAACGGGATGCCCAGGGTCAGCTTGCTCTTCGGGGCGCCGCCGTTGACGTAGGCGTTGATGGCGATCTCGGAGCTGAACTGCCGGTCCGGGGTGTTGGGGTCACCGGCCGCGACCTTGATGCCGGACTGGTGGTTGGTGACGTTCTCCCAGCCGCCGTGGTAGTCGTAGCCCTGGATGGTGGCGAAGTCGAAGGCGCCGAACAGCCCGGGGACGTCGATGCCCGCGGTGATCTTGGCGGGGTCGGCCGGCAGGAAGGCGCTCAGCGTGTAGTGCTTGCCGGTGGTGGCGCCGAGCGCGTCCAGCTGGCGGCGGAACTCCTGCGCCAGCAGGGTGTAGTTGGCCTTGTCCTGGGGCCGGATGATGTTGCCGGTGTGGCCCTCGGAGTTCGGCCACTCCCAGTCGAGGTCGACGCCGTCGAAGATCCCTGCCGCGCTGCCCGCGCCGCCGCGGCCGTCGATGACCGGCAGGTTGCCCTTGATGTACATGTCGATGCAGGAGCTGACCAGCGCCTTGCGGGAGGCGTCGGTGAGCGCCGCGTCGGAGAACCACTTGCTGTAGGACCAACCGCCCAGCGAGATCTGGATCTTGAGGTTGGGGTACTTGGCCTTGAGCTGCTTCAGCTGGTTGAAGTTGCCGGCCAGCTTCTGGTCCCAGGTGTCGGTGGTGCCGGCCACCGAGTTGCCGGCGTCCCAGCCCTTGCCGAAGTCGGCCCAGGCGTCACCGGCGCCGTCACCCGCGTTCGGGTCGTTGTCCGGTCCTGCCGCCTTGTTGGTGATGAAGCACTGCTTGGTGTTCGGGTGGATGTTGGCGAACGCGTAGTTCAGATGCGTCAGCCGGGCCGCGGAGCCCGAGGTGTCGAGCTTCTTCACGCTGTAGCCGCGGGCGTAGATGGACCACTGGGTGAAGTAGCCGATCTTCAGCGCGGGGGTGCTGCCGTCCTTGGTCCGCACCGTCAGCGGGTCGGAGGACACCGAGGTGTTCCCGGCCCCGTCGCGGGCCCGCACGGTGAACGCGTACTCGGTGTCGGGCGTCAGGCTGCCGACGTACGCGGTGGGCTCGGTGACCGTGACGGCCAGCGCGCCGCCCTTGTAGACGTCGTACGCGGTGACCTTGCGGTTGTCGGTGCTCGGGGTCCAGGTCAGGGTGACGCCGGTGGCGTCGACGCCGGCGGCCACGGGCGTGCCGGGCTTGGTCGGCGCCTCGGTGTCCGGCTCGGTGCCCTTGGTGGTGCCGGCGACCGGGCCGGCCGCGGCCGAGCGGTTGCCCGCCTCGTCGAAGGCCTTCACGGTGAACTGGTAGGTGGTGGAGGCGGTCAGGCCCTCGACGGTGGCGGCCGTGGTCGTGCCGTTCGTCGTGGCGACCTTCACGCCGTCCCGGAACACCTCGTAGCCGGTGACCTTGACGTTGTCGGTGCTGTCGGTCCAGTCCAGGTCGACCGTGGTGTCCGTGCTGCCGGTGACCAAGAGGCCGCCCGGCACGGTCGGCGCGACGGTGTCGTCCCCGCTGCCGTCGCACGGCTTGCCGTTCAACTTGCAGTTGAGCGGCGCCTGGTAGGCACCCGAGTAGGCGATGTTGAAGCCGAGGTTGTACGAGGCGCCCGGCGGCAGGCTGCTCGCCCAGCCCGGGTTCTTGACGGTGACGTGCGAGCCCGCGGTGGTGTACGTGGCGTTCCAGAGCGAGGCCACCGTGTTGTTCGGCGGGAGGTCGAACTCCAGGGTCCAGCCGTTGAGCGCGGTGGTGGAGCCGTTGGTGATGGTGTAGCCGCCCCCGTACCCGCTGCCCCAGTCACTGCCCTTGGTGAAGGTCGCGGTGGGGGAGCCGGCGGCGTGGGCGGTGGTGCTGGGAAGGGACACGGCGAGCAGCGGGACGAGCAGCGTCCCGGCCGCCAGCAGCGGCATTCTGATCCGACGTCGGCGCATGGATGTGGCTCCTGTCCTGGGGCCTCCGGGCAGGCCGGATCGCCCCGTACCTGTGGGGAGGTGTCAGGTGCAGGTGTCAGGTGCGTGGAGCGGCGTGCGGCGCTCCGGCCGTGGGGCGGCGCGGAGCGGAGCCTCGGGCCGTCGGGGGTGCCGCGGAGGATCCGGTGCTTCCCGAGGGTAGGGAGCCGGTCGGCAACTGGCAATAGGTCTGTACCAGTTGGCGCCGTGTGCATGCCGACGAGGGGCGGGGCGCGGGGCCGGCGGGCAGGGGGCCAGGTAGGGGAACGGGCGGGAAGTGCGCGGGGAGAACGGGTCCGGGGCGGCCGGGTGGCCGCCCCGGACGCCGGCTCAGCCGAAGGGGCTGTTCTGCGGCGCGGGCGGCTGCGCGTCCTCGGCGTCGGCCTCCTCGGCCGGCGCGTCCTCGGTGGTCGGCTGCGGGGCGAAGGGGTTGAAGTCCGGCGGGGGGACCCGCACCGGGGTGCCCTTGGGCCGGCGCTCCTCGTCCTCCGGCTCCTCCGCCCGGGGCGCCTGCGCCGGGGGCGCGGGCACGGCCGGCG
>NZ_JBSGFD010000073.1:0-40765 GCF_053603215.1 Kitasatospora sp. NPDC004240
GGCCGCCGCGCCGTTGGGCAGGAACGTGCCCGGCCGGTCGGGGTCGGGCGTCGGTACGGGGGCCTTGACCATGTTGCGGATCTTGAGGTCTTCGTACGCGATGAAGTCATGCTCACGGACCAGTCCGAGCGCGGTCTTGTGGGCGTGGTCGAGGCGCTGGCGGCGGACCTTGCGGTGCAGGTCGCCGACGCGCTGAACGGCGCGTCGGTGGTTGCCGGTGCGCTTGTCCCGCCGCACACGGGGGAACCGGGACAGGGCCTGCTGCGCGACTTCGAGCTTCGCAGCGGCCTTCCGGCCGTGGCGGGGGGTTGGGCACGAACCCGCCGTTGGAGTTGGCGAGGAAGTGGGCTATGCCCATGTCGACACCGACCACGGACCCGGTCGCGGGCAGCGGCTCGGGCTGCGCCTGTTCGGCGGTGAGGATGACGTACCAGCGCTTGCCCTCGCGCTTGACGCTGACGGTCTTGACCTTGCCGACCACCGGGCAGTGCCGGTTGACCTTGACGTGCCCGACACCCTGGAACCGGACGCGGGTCACCGGGTCGTGCGGGGTGGCATCCCAGCGGCAGCCGTCGCCGTCCTTGGGGAAGTCCACCGTGTGGAACCAGTTCACCCCCCGAAACCGGGGGTAGCCGGGCGTCTCACCGGACTTGACCCGGCAAAAGAACGCCGCGAACGCCTTGTCCAGACGGCGAAGCGTCGCCTGCTGCGAGGAGAACGACCAACGGCCCTGACGCTCCGGGTCGAACGCCCGGATCTCCTTCAGCTGAGCGGACTGCGTCCCGTACTTGATGCTCGTCCTCGAGATGTGACGGTAGGCGTCGCGGCGCTCCTGCAATGCGCCGTTGTAGAGCGAGCAGTGGTCCTTGAGCATGTCGGACAACGCCTGCTGCTGGCCCACGGTGGGCCGCATGAGGAACTTGTACGCACGAATCATCCGGCCCACCCCCCCTCGGTCGATATGTTCAAGCTAGTACACGCCACTGCCAATGCAGTGACCTGCGCCGCTTCGCGGCTCCGGGCCAAGGATGCATTCCCTCCCCGGCTAAAGCCGGGGATACCCTGCAAGATCAGGGATGGCCCTCTCGCACGGGCTGACCGAGGCCGGCACGGCGCCGCAGTCGCTGGGGGCGCGGGCCGCGGTGACCTTCGAGCCGGGCACCGGGATCACCGGCATCGCTCTGACCGTGCGCGGTACGGTGCCGGGCCTGTCGGCGGAGGACTTCGCGGCGGCGGCCGAGGAGGCCGGGCGCACCTGCCCCGTCAGCCAGGCCCTCGCCGGCGTCCCGATCACCCTGGCCTCCGCCCGGCTCGACTGACCCTTCGGGCCGCCCCGCACTGCGGCCCGGCGGCGCGCACCGTGCCGATCGCCCGCCCCGCCGGCCCGTCCGGCGGGGCGGGGCCGACCGGGTGTGGGCCGTCCCGCCGACGGTCAGCTCTGGGCCGGGGCGGAGCGGTAGGGGCTGTGCATGGTGAGGTAGTGGATGTCGAGGTCGCTCTCCAGGTACTCCATGCGCCGCTCCCAGAAGGCCCGCATGTGGGGGAGCGCGAGGTGGGCGTCGAGGTCGGCCCGGGTGCGCCAGGCCTCGTAGAAGACGAAGACGCCCGGGGCGTCGCGGTCCTCGTGGAAGTGGTACTCCAGGCAGCCCTCCTCCCGGCGGGTCGGCTCGACGAACGAGAGCAGGAGCCGCTTCAACTCCTCGGCGCGTTCGGGCTTGGGGCGGGCGGTGCCGACGAGGGCGAACGGCTGGGTCATGCGGATTCCTCCCGTGAAGAGGTACGAGATTCCTCATACCTAATGGACGGGTTGGACGTTACCGAACCCATAGGTACGATGCAATCCGTACCTTGGGAGGTGGATGCGGATGCCCGACGCCGAAGGCCACCCGGACGTCCGGGAGATCGAGCTCGGTGCGGTGCTCTCCGCACTGGCGGACCCGCTGCGCCGGCGGGTGGTCCGCGAACTGGCGGCCGGCCCCGAGGGTGATGCGCGCACCTGTAGCTCCTTCGCGCTGCCGGTCTCCAAGGCGACCGTCACGTACCACTTCCGCACCCTGCGCGAGGCCGGGCTGATCCGCCAGGTCGACCGGGGCAACAGCCGGATGGCCGGCCTGCGCCGCGCCGACATCGAGCAGCGGTTCCCCGGCCTGCTGGACATCCTGGCGGCCGAGCCCGAGCCCGAGCCCGAGCCCGAGCCCGAGTCCGAGCGGTAGCGGTCCGCCGCGCCCGGCTCGCGGCGCCGGGTGGTCGGCCGGGCTTGGGTGCGCTCGAAACGGGGTGGACGACCCCATCGCCATGATGTGAACATATTCCCCATGGCGCATGATCATGCATCAATTCAGGACTGCGACCCCCCGGTACGGCCGACGGGTTTCTGCGCCCACACGGGGAACGTGCCACACACATCGCCAGGAACGCCCGCCCTCCCCGCCGCCCTCGTGATCCCCCAGTGGCAGGGCTCGGCCGCACGCGAGCCGCGACGGCTGGCCGAGGGCGCGCACCGACTGGGCGCGCTGCTCCCCGCGGCCCGGCGCACCGTCGTGGAGATCGCCCCCGGCCCCGGACACCACCGGGACGGCGTCCGCCACCTCGACGTGCTGACCCGCTCGCTGGAGGCGACCCGGGCCGCCCTCGCCCGCAGCGGCGATGACCCCCTGCTCGTACTGGGCGGCGACTGCGGCATCGAGCTCGCACCCGTCGCCCGCGCCGCTGCCCGCCACGGCGACGACCTGGCGGTCGTCTGGTTCGACGCCCACGCGGACCTCAACACCCCCGACACCTCACCTTCGGGAGGCTTCCACGGAATGGTGCTGCGCACCCTGCTCGGCCAAGGGCCGCCACCCCTGCTGCCAGGGCCGGACGAGCGCCTCTCCACCCGGCGGCTCGTGCTCGCGGGGGTGCGCGCCCTCGACCCGGCGGAGCTGGACCTCATCGAGTCCGAGGCGATCCGCACTCTCTCCGTCCAGGCCCTGCGGGAACCGGACCGGCTGCTCTCCGCGGTGGCCGCTACGGGGGCCGGCCACGTCTACATCCACCTGGACCTCGACGTGCTGGACCCCGCGCACTTCACCGCCCTGTCCTGCCCGGAACCCGGGGGCCTGCACCCCGACCACCTGCGCACCGCCCTGCACGCGCTGACCGCCCGCTTCCACCTGGCCGGCCTGGGCATCACGGAGCACGCCCCCGCCCCCGACCCGGCCGCCGGCGACCACGTCCTCCGCGGACTCCTCGACGGCCTGACCTTCCGGTAGTGCCGACCCGGCCGAAGTCGCCTGCTCCACAAGAGGGCTGACGGATCCTTCGGAGTGCCCCGTGCCGCGCCGCCCGGGGACGGCCCTACGCCTACCGTTGATCGAAGGACAGCCGACGCCGGAGGCAGCGATGAGGGTCGTGTTCGTGCACGGGGCGTGCGTACGGGACGGATCGTGGTGGTGGCACCGCACCGCCGAACTCCTCCAGGAACGAGGGGTGCCGAGCGTGGCCCCGGCGCTACCGAGCTGCGGCGAGACCGGCCCGCCCGCGGGCACCGACGGCCCGGGACTCCCCGAGGACGTCGCCGCGGTGCGCCGGGCGCTGCTGGACGGCGACGAACCCGCCGTCGTGGTCGCCCACAGCTACGGCGGCATCGTCACCGCGGAGGCCGCCGCGGGCGTCGGATCGGTACGTCACCTGCTCCTGGTCTCCAGTTACCTGCCCGAGGTCGGGCAGAGCCTGTCGGAGTTCGGCCACGCAGGCCCCGCCCCGTTCCTCGACGTCGACCCCGACGCCGGCACCTTCGGGGTCCGCCCCGAACTGCTCGCGGACACCTTCCTCCAGGACTGCGACCCCGAGACCCGGGCGCGGGCGGCGGACCACCTCGCCCGGCAGAGCCTACGGGTGACCGGGCAGCCGGTCGGCGCGGCCGCATGGCAGCAGATCCCCTCGACGTACCTCGTCTGCGCCCGCGACCGCGGCACCCCGCCTCGCCTGCAACGCGAGTTCGCCAGCCGGGCCGGCCACGTCGTCGAACTCGACACCGGCCACCACCCGTTCCTGTCCCGCCCCGCCGAGGTCCGGGACCTCCTGCTGACCCTGTGACGGCAGCGGCAGGACCGCTCCCGCGATCGCGGCCAGAACCGGGGGAACGAACCGATGACGGACCGCATGACGTACGCCGCCGAACCCGCCTCGCCGCGCGAGCCGCGCACCGAGATCACGGCTGTCGAGACGGCCGTCGCGAAGGGAGCCGAGCAGCCGTGGGCCTCGCAGCCCCCGACAGCTCCCACCACCCCGCCGCCCCCGGCAATACCGACGAGGCGGAGGCCCAGGAGCTGACCGACGCCCTCACCGACCTCCTCCTCGCCGAGAGCGGCTTCGACGCCGACCGGCGGAGCACGCCGTTCGGCGACCCGGTGGAGGGCCTCATCGACGCCCTCCACCGCTACGCCCACCCGGACTGAACCCCGCCCGGCGTCGGCCTGGCTTCGTCCGGCGGCCGGCCGCAGGTCCGCCCGCTACTCCAGGACCTGCGGGCCTCGGCGTCAACCCTGACGATCGTCCAGGTCGCACCCTGCCTTTCGGGTCGGGTCCCGGCACACCTCCCGCTCATACCGTCCCGAGCATGACGAGAGCGGGCATGACGAGAGCGGGCAGGACGAGAGGGGTCGGTCACGGCCCGGCGACGGGTGTGCGGGTGGCCTTGGCGGTGGCGCTGCTGGGTGCGGGTGCGGGCGTGGCCGGATGGCTGGCGCCGGCGGGGGAGGGGGCGGACGGGACGGTTCGGGTGGTCACCGGTGCGTCGGCCGCCGGCTACCGGCGGGTGGCCGGTGCCGTCGCGGACGGGCCGCAGGCCCTGGCCGGACTGTCGGGGCCGGCCACCGAGGCCGGGCTGCTGGTGCTGGGCCTGCTGCTGGCGTTCCGCTGGTGGACGGCACGCGGTGGCCGGGCGGCCGCCGCGGTCGCGGGCACCGCGCTCACCGGCCTCGGCACGCTGCTCGCGTACGGGGCGAGCGAGGTGCTGAAGGTGGTGATCGACGAGGAGCGGCCCTGCCGCGCCCTGTCCGGTCTGCCGTCCACCGCCCTCGCCGGCTGCCCGCCGCCCGGTGACTGGTCGTTCCCCAGCAACCACGCGACCCTGGCCGCCGCACTGGCCACCGGCCTGGTGCTGCTGCGTCCGCGGTGGGCGTGGCTGGTCGTCCCGGTCGGGCTGGCGACGGCCGGGCTGCGCGTGGCCGCCGGTGTGCACTACCCGCACGACGTGGCGGCCGGGGCGGTGCTCGGCGGCACGGTCACGGCGGCGGTGGTCGTCGCGCTGCTGCCGTCCGCGACGGTGGCGGTCGGCACGCTGGGCGGCGTCCGGCTGCTCGGCCCGCTGCTGCTGACGCCGGCCCCGGTCGTCGGCCCGGCCCCCGCCGTCGGCCAGGCCCCTGTCCCCGGCTCAGCCGCGGGTGTCGGCGGTCAGTCCGGCTTCGTGGGCGAGTACGGCGGCGGCCGCCCGGTTGGCCACCCCCAGCCGCGCCAGGACGGAGCTGACGTGGGCCTTCACCGTCCCCTCCACCACACCGATCCGGCGGGCGATCTGCCCGTTGGACAGCCCGACCGCGACCAGCGCCAGCACGTCCCGTTCCCGGGCGGTCAGCGTGGCGATCCGTTCCCGGGCGGCGGCACGCCGGTCGGCCGGACCGCTCACCCCGGTGGCGGCGAGGTGGGCCACCACCCGGGCGGCCACCTTGGGTGAGAGGTAGGCGGCGCCGTCCGCCACCGCCCGGACGCCGGCGATCAGTTCCTCCGGTTCGCCGGACTTGATCAGGAACCCGTTGGCACCGCCGCCGAGCGCCCGCAGGATGTAGTCGTCCTCGCCGAAGGTCGTCAGGATGACGATCCCGGTGACGGCCCCGGACGGGGTGGTGGCGGCCGTCCGGCGGATCTCGGCGGCGGCGGTGATGCCGTCCGCGCCGGGCATCCGGATGTCCAGCACGGCGACGTCCGGGCGGTGGCGCCGGACCAGTTCGACCGCCTCATGGCCGTCCCCGGTCTCGGCGACGATCTCGATGCCCGGATCGGTCGCCAGAACGGCCCGCACGCCCGCGCGCACCATCGGCTCGTCGTCCGCGATCACCACCCGGATCGGCGCGCCGTCCCCGGTCCGCCCCACCGGCTCCACCGGCCCCACCGGCTCCACCAGCTGTGCCGACGGCACCGGCTCCACCGGCCGCGTCGGCCCCGCTGCGCCGCTCAACGGGCGCTCACTCGACCAGGGCGTCCAGGGAGATCAGCACGTCCCCCCGGAAGCAGAGCCGGTACGCGTCCCCGGACCGGTCGTCGTTGAACGCCGATGCCGTCATCGCGTAGTACTCGCACGTCACTCCCTCTCCCCGGGGCGGTGGGTCGCCCACGGAGGGATGGTACGGAATCTGACGCTCGGGCAGGACCGCGCGCACCGTCGCCCGGTCCTGCCCGACCCGCAGCGACGCGTAGTCGGCCGGATCGAGCACGGCGCGGCCGGCCGTGTAGACGGTCCACCCGCGCAGCACCGTGACCAGTGCCAGCGCGGTGACCAGCGGCACCAGGACGACCGCCACCACCATCCGGCCCACCCGGCGGCGGGCGTGGCGCAGTTCCCGGTCCGGCGAGACGGCCACCGGCCCGGGCCCGGGGGAGGGGGAACTGGAGGCCGGGGCGGCGGAGCGCGGGAGGCGGGCGGACACCTCGAAGCCCCCGTCCCCGGCACGGGGCCCATGGCCGAAGGTGCCGCCCGCCAGGCGGACCCGCTCGGCCAGACCGATCAGACCGCGGCCGCCGTTGCCCGGCCCAGCCACCCTGGCAGCCCTGGCAGCCCTGGCAGCCCCAGCTGCCCCGGCCGCCACCGGGGCGCCCACCGGGCCGCCCGCCGGCCCACCCGGCGTCGCGTCGTTGGTCACCCGGACGTGGGCACCGTCCGCCGTGTACGTCACCCGAACGGTGACCGGCGCGCCCGGAGCGTGCTTGGCGGCGTTGGTCAGCCCCTCCTGGACCACCCGGTACGCGGCGTGCTCGGCCGGGCGCGGCATACCGTCCGCCTCCCCGGTGAGCGTCAGCCGCACGTCCAGGCCGGCCGCGGCCGCCTCCTGCACCAGCTGCGGGACACCGGCGTCGGCGGGGCCGGGGGCGGTGCGCTCGTCGGTCTCGTCGCGCAGGACGCCGATCACCTCGCCCAGACGCTCGACCGCGGCCGCCGCGCCCGCCCGGATCTCCTGGGCCGCCTCCCGGTGTGCCGGGGCCAGGTCGGGCGCCAGCTTCAGCGCGCCGGCGCGCAGGGCGATCAGGCTCAGGTCGTGGCCGAGGGCGTCGTGCATGTCCTGCGCGATCCGCGCCCGTTCGCGCAGCCGGGCCTGCTCGGCCACCAGCCGCTGTTCGCGCTCGGCCCGTTCCGCCCGCTCCCATCCGGCCCGTACCAACTCCTGCGACTGCCGCCAGAACCGGCCCATCATCCAGGGCCCCATCCCGGCGCAGACCAGCAGGGACACGAACGACGTCCCCCGTACCGTCCACGCCGGTACCGCCACCACCGCCAGGACACCGGCGGCGACCAGCACCCCCAGCGTCATCACCGCCGGCCGGGCCCGCTCCATCCGCACGCCGGCCAGGAACGACGCCGCGATCGCGCCCACCACCCACCAGATCGTCACCGAACCCAGCCCGACCGCCACCGCCGCCGACGCCAGCAGCCCCCGGTCCACCCATCGCTCACTCGCCCTGCTCGTCCACACCCCCCTGACCCTACGGACCACGCGGCGTCCGCGGATCTGCCGAAAGTCATGCCCCGGGCCCCGCCCGTGCTCACCGGGCCCCGGGGCGTAGGCGGGCTCCCATCGGGCCGCCTCCCGCCGGAATACGTGCGCGCGGTGTTCGGTTGAGGCGGATCGTGAACCATGAACCGGAACGGCCCAGCGGCATCCACCCCCTGCTGGCGGGACGGTTCAGCCCCCTGGCGTTCGACCCGTCGGCCGCCGTCGACGACCACACCCTGGGCCTGCTGCTGGAAGCGGCCCGATGGGCGCCCTCCGCCGGCAACTCCCAGCCCTGGGGCTTCTTCACGACCCGGCCCGGTGAACCGGAGCACGAGAGCGTCGTGCCCCACCTCGCCCCCAGCTCGGCCCGCTGGGCGACCGACGCGGGCCTGCTCGTCGTCACGCTGACGCGCCGCCACGTCGACGACACCCTGATGACATACTCGGAGTTCGCCGACTACGACCTGGGCCAGGCCGTCGCCCACCTGACCGTCCAGGCCCAGGCCCTGGGACTCGCCGCCCGCCAGTTCCGGGCCTTCGACCTGGACGGCCTCACCCGGGAACTGCGCCCGGGCCCGGGATGGGCGATCGTCTCCATGATCGCGCTCGGAAGGGCCGCCGCGGAACCGGCCGGCCACCGCACCCGCCGCAGCGTCTCCGACCTGCGCACCGCCCCCTGGTCACCACCGGAGTGACCACCCCTCACAGTGCGATCAACACGCCGGTTGTCCACCGTGCTCGGCCCGATGGCGCTGGAACGAGGCCGGCCTCGCCGGCCGTGAGGTCCGTGGCGAGAAGGACGTGGAGGCCCTGGTCGCAGTACCCGTACGCCGAGAACAGGTGCCCCAGCGGTGTCATGGTGCCGGCGCTCAGCCCGGTCTTCTCGGCGAGTTCACCGCGGGCGAGGGCGAGTGGGTCCGCATCCGGCTTCTCCTCCCAAGAGCCTTGCGGGAACTCCCGGTAGCGACCTTCGACCCGCATACCGGTACTGCTCGACGAGATGGAAACCGCCGTCGGCGTACGGGACGACGAGCGCGAAGTCCGGCTTCTCCACCAAGCCGTAGACGCCCTCGACACCGTCGTGCCGCACGGTCCTGTCCTCGCGCACGGTCAACCAGCGGTTCGTGTGGACGACGGTGCTGCCGGTCGCCACCAGCACGTGTTCGGGCCGTGCCGGGTGGGATGCCTCCAGGCGCATGGTGCCGACGCCAGCCGGTCACCGTGCGGGCCGATCCCGCCGACGGGACCACGCCCGGAATCGCGAGCACCGGGTAGGAGGGAAACGAATTCGCTTCGTACGGGTGTCGTGCCGTAGAGTCGGGTTCACCGACGCGGGGTGGAGCAGCTCGGTAGCTCGCTGGGCTCATAACCCAGAGGTCGCAGGTTCAAATCCTGTCCCCGCTACCAACAGGCCGGGCCCGGTGCGCAGAAGCGCACCGGGCCCGTGCCGTCCCTGCCGCCGTGCTCGTTCGGAGCCCGCATCGCATGCGTCCCGGCGGCGCTGCGCCCGTCCCGTCGGTGGAGCCCGGTTCGGCGCGCGGCCGTTACGTCACGTCGCCCCCGGCCCGGCCGGCGTACTCGGACCACCCGGCGCGCCAGGTGCGCCCGGAGCACCCGGCGCGGCCGGTCCGGTCGGCGCACCGCCGCGGGTGTCCCGGCGCCGGACGAGGAGGGAGACGGCCAGCAGGATCGCGCCGACCACGCCCAGCACGACGGGCAGGATGGTGTCGAGGGCCGAGATCACGTCCCGGCCGTCATCGGCGTCGTCCGCGGCGGCCTTCACCGATTCGGCCGTCTGCCGGTACGACACGTCGGAGACCGGCAGCAGCGGGACGAAGGCGCCGTCGCCCGGGTCGACGACCCCGGCCGTGCGCTGCTGGGCGCGCTGGGTGTCGACCACGATGCCGGTCTCCGGCTCGATCCAGAACGTGTCGGCGCTCTGCAGCGTGTAGGTCAGCGGCACCGGGTCGGGCAGCGTCGGCAGCAGTACGGCCAGCTTCCGCTGCGTCTCCGCCGGGATGGCCCCGGCCCCGGCGACCAGCGCCAGGGTGCTCTTCGGGACGGCCGGTGGGAGTCCGGCGAGCACCTGGGCGTCGGTGATCCGGGTGGGGGGCAGGCTCGCCTCGTACACGTAGGTGCTGACGCCGGACCTGTTCTCGGTGCGCGTGTACGTCAGCGGGGTCGTGGTCCCGGTCTCCGGCCGCCATCCGGTGTACGTCTGCTTCTTCGCGCCGATCGGCCAGCTCACCGTCAGGCCCTGGGCGTCGACGACCGACCAGTCCGACGGGTGGTCGGTGACCGGTTCGAGGGTCTTGCGGTCCACGGCGTACTGCCAGGTGGTCTTCTCCACCGGGCGGCCCGCGGCGTTCGTCGTGCGGCTGTCGCTGACCAGGGCGGCGCCGTCCGAGGTGTCCAGCACCTTGACGGTCCGCTCGACGGTCAGCGGGACGTCCCGCTTGACGGCGGAGAGCAGGTTGCCCTTCGCCACCTCCTCGGCGTCGAGGAGGGTCTTGAAGGTGCCGGTGTAGGAGCGCGTGACGTCGGCGTCGTCGGGCAGCCGGGCCACGTAGGTGGGCGTGATGAAGAACGCGAGCACGAACGCGCAGGCGATCAGGACCAGGCCGACCACCACGCCGACGCCGCGGAGCACCGTGTTCGTCCGCATGATCCGCTCTCCCGTCGAAGTCGATCCGTGCCGCTCCCGTCCGGCCCAGTGTCGGCGCACCCGGCCACCCCCGCCACAGCGGAGGCCGTCCGGGTGATGTGCGGCGGGACGCGTGCCGGAGGGCGGCACACCGTCACCCGCACAGGACGCGGCGGCTCGAAGGAGTGGCGGTACCGGCGGCTCCCGGAGCCGTTCGGACCGGCGTCACCGCGACGACGGCCCGGGCGGATCCACGACAGCACGGCATCCCCGGCCGAACGGCCGGTGACCGGGCACCACGGCCGGAGACGCGGCCGCTCACGGCCGGGACGGCGACACCAGTCCCGTCTCGTAGGCGATGATGACGAGCTGGACCCTGTCGCGCGCCCCGAGCTTGGAGCGCAGGCTGGCGACGTGGGCCTTGGCCGTGCCGGGGGTGATGTGGAGCCGGGCCGCGAGTTCGCCGTTGGACATGCCACGGCCGACGAGGGTGAGGACCTCGCGTTCCCTCGCGGTGATGGCGGCCGGTCCGGCGAGGGGAGGGGCGGGTTCGGGGCGGCCGGCGAACTCCCCGATGAGGCGGCGGGTGACGCTCGGCGTGATGAGGGCGTCGCCGGCGGCGACCACCCGGATGGCCGTGAGGATGTCCTCCAGGGCCATGTCCTTGACGAGGAATCCGCTCGCACCGGCGCGCAGGGCTCCGTAGACGTTGGTGTCGTCGTCGAAGGTGGTGAGGATGACGACACGGGTCGCCGGGAGCTCGGCCGTGATCATCTGGGTGGCCTCGATGCCGTCCATGGCGGGCATGCGGATGTCCATGACGAACACGTCGGGGCGAAGGTCCCTGCCCAGGCGGACCGCTTGGGTCCCGTTCCCGGCCTCCCCGACGACGTCGATGTCCGCGGCGCCGTCGATGACCATGCGCAGCCCGGCGCGGACCAGTGGCTGGTCGTCGGCGAGTACGACGCGGATCGTCATCGCGCGTCGGCCCCTTCGGCGGGCAGGGGCAGGCACGCGATGACGTGGAAGCCGCCTTCCGGTCGCGGCCCGGCGGTGAACCGGCCGTCGAGGAGGGCGACCCGCTCGCGCATGCCCCGGATCCCGTAGCCGGGTCCGTCGGCCGGGGTCGAGGTGGGCCGTCCGTGGTCCAGGACGGTGATGCGCAGTTCCTCGGGCCGGTAGTCGATGGACACGTCGCAGTGATGGGTGCCCGCGTGCCGCACCACGTTGGTCACCGACTCCTGGATGATCCGGAAGGCGGAGCGGTCCACGGCGGCCGGCAGCCCGCGTTGTTTCCCGTAGCGCCGGACCCTCACCTCGACCCCGGCGTGCGCCGTCGTCGCGACCAGCCGGTCGATGTCCGAGAGGCCGACGAACGGCGACGGTGAGGGGCCCTCGTCGTCCGGCCGCTCCGGGTCCGTCCGGCGGAGCAGGTCGAGCATGCCGCGCAGTCCTCTCAGGGTCTCGCGGCTGGTGGTCTCGATGGAGGCCAACGCGGCGCGTGCCTGCTGCGGCTCGTCGTCGATGACGCGGTGGCCCGCGCCGGCCTGGATGGCGATGACGCCGATACCGTGCGCGACCATGTCGTGCAACTCCCTTGCGATGCGCAGCCGTTCGGCCGTGACCGCCTGGACGGCGGCCTGCGCGCGCAGCGCCTTGCCGTACTCGCGGCGCTGGCGGACGGCCGTGCCGGCCAGTGAGGAGGACAGGACGGCCAGTGCGACGAACGCCGTCAGCCCGAGGAAGCCGGGGGCGAGCACGCGGCTCCAGCCGCCGTCCCGGAAGAGGTCCACCTGCAGGACCGTCTCCAGGACGGCGAGGGTGGCGGCCGTCGCGGCGGTGCGGGCCCTTCGCGCGGGCGTGGCCGCGACGAGTCCGGCCAGGAGGGCCGCCGCCAGGAGGAGGGGCCAGGTCTGCGCGATCCGTAGCGCCAGTGCCGCGGCCGCGGCCACCTCGGTCAGGATCGCCGCCAGCACGGGGCCCGGTCGGCGCCGTGCCCACCGCAGGGGTAACGCCATCGCGACCGTCGCGGCCGCCAGGGGTGCGCCTTGCGAGTCGCCGCCACCGACCGCCACCGTGCCGCCTGCCATCGTGTCGCCTGCCACCGTGCCGCCCGCCATCGTGGCGTACAGCAGCAGGGCCGTCGCGGCCACGGCGCACCAGGCGAGCGCGCTCCGTGCGCCCCGCGGAATCCGTTGCACCGGCGGAAGCGGCGGTGGCGGTGGCTGTGGCCGCGACAGCGTCGAGGGGGGCTGGTGGGGCGTGGTCCCGGGCATCCGTCGATCGTAGGCAGCGTTCCGTCCGCCGGCATCAGACTGCGGGTGTATACCCAAAGGACAGTGCCGCACCGCCGATTCATGCCGACGGGCCGATGCCGGGCCGGCCCGGACCGCCGCACTATTGGCCGGGTGATCGAAGTCAACGGATTGACCAAGCGCTACGGCGACGTCCTCGCCGTCAACGACCTCACCTTCACGGTGCGACCCGGACAGGTCACCGGGTTCCTCGGCCCGAACGGCGCCGGCAAGAGCACCACTTTGCGCATGATCCTCGGCCTGAACCGGCCCACCGCCGGGACCGCCACCATCGACGGGCGCCCGTTCACCCGGCACCGCGCCGGACTGCACCACGCCGGCGCACTGCTCGACGCGGGCGACGTTCACCCCGGCCGCAGCGCCGCGGCGCACCTCGCCGCGCTCGCCCGCAGCAACGGGCTGCCGCGCCGACGGGTGCGGGAGGTGCTGGAGGAGGTCGGGCTGGCCGGTGCGGCACGCCGTCGGGCCGGCGGGTTCTCCCTCGGCATGCGGCAGCGGCTCGGTATCGCGACCGCCCTCCTGGGCGATCCGCCGGTGCTGTTGTTCGACGAGCCCGTCAACGGCCTGGACTCGGAGGGCGTCCGGTGGGTGCGCGGCATGTTCCGGAGGCTGGCCGCCGAAGGACGTACGGTCCTCGTCTCCAGCCATCTGATGAGCGAGATGGAGAACACGGCCGACTGCCTCGTCGTCATCGGCCGTGGCGAGCTGATCGCCCAGGAGACCGTCACCGAGTTCGCGATGCGCGGCACCCGTGCCCGCGTCACCGTACGCACCCCCGAACCGGCCCGGCTCACGGCCGCACTGACCGCTGAGGGTGCCGTCGTCCGGTCCGGCGGGCGGGAGTCCCTCACGGTCACCGGGCTGCCCGCCGCCCGCATCGGCGAGCTCGCCCTCCGCCACCGCATCCTGCTGCACGAGCTCGCGCCCGGCTCCGCGTCACTGGAGGACGCCTTCATGGAACTCACCGCCGGCCACGCCGACTACCTGGCGGGTGAGCGCCGATGACCCCGCCGACCGCACCCTCGCCGGCCACACCGCCGACGGGCACACCCTCGCCGGCCACACCGCCGATGGCCGCACCCTCGCCGGCCACACCGCCGATGGCCGCACCCTCGCCGTCGGCCGTGACCGCCGGGGCCGGGGTGGAACCCCGCGCCCGGTTCCGCGACCTCCTCGCCGCCGAGTGGATCAAGTTGTGGTCCCTGCCCTCCACCCGCTGGCTGCTGGGGCTCGGCGTGCTCGTCCTGATCGGGCTCGCCACGCAGAGCAGCCTCGACACCTACCGGAACTGGCCGGAGTTCGGACCGCAGCAGCGGGCGCACTACGACCCGATGAGCGAGGCGCTCAGCGGCGCCGGCGTATCCCTGCTCATGATCGGTGCGGGCAGTGTGGGAGCCCTGGCGATCGTCGGCGAGTACGCCAGCGGCCTGATCCGTACGACCCTGACCGCCGTACCGAGGCGCCACCCCGTGGTGGCCGCCAAGGTGGCCGTTCTCGCGGTGGTGATGCTCGCCGTCGGGACGGTCGTATCGCTCGGAACGTTCGGGGTGAGCCAGGCCGTCCTGTCCGGCCGCGGCATCGGCCTCGCCGTGGACGACCCCGGCGTCGCACGGGTGCTGCTGGCGAACGCACTGCTGGCGCCGGTGTCGGCGCTGGTCGGCCTGGGCATCGGGGCCCTGCTGCGGCACACCGCGGGCGCCGTCGTCACGGCCTGCGCGGTCCTGGTTGTCCTACCGGGCTTCTTCAAACCGAGCGTCCACCAGTGGGCGAACGAGGTGTACAACCTGTTCCCCTTCTACGACTGGCGCAGCTGCCTCTCGATGCTGAGTCCCCGGGAGAACGCGGCCCTGCCGACGGTCGCGGACTCGTGGCTGGCGTTCGCCCTGTGGCCGCTGGTCGCCGTGATCGTCACCGTGGTGGTCGTCCGCCGGCGGGACGTGTGACCGCGGCACCACGGCCGGGTCGACCGGGAGGTTCGTCGAACGAGGGGCGACGGCTGTCGGGGTGAGCCGGCCGATCCCGCCCCGGGGTGCCCCGACCGCCGTCGCGCGGCCGGGGCGGTCACACGGAGGGTGCGGGGCCCGTCGATCCGCGGGTGATCAGCTCGGTGGCGAGTTCGACGTGCAGGGTCTCGACGGCGTGGCCCTCCATCAGGCGCATCAGCAGGCTGACGGCCATGCGGCCGAGCTCCCCGAGGGGCTGGCGGACGGTGGTGAGCATGGGGACGGTGCTGCTGCTGAGGTAGACGTCGTCGAAGCCCGCGATCGACAGGTCCTCGGGCACCCGCAGGCCGCGCTCGTAGGCCGCGCGCAGGGCGCCGACGGCGGTCTTGTCGTTGAAGGCCACCAGCGCGGTGGGTCGTCGGGGCAGGTCGAGGAGTTCGGCCGCGGCGCTGTGGCCCCAGTCGGAGGTCGGTTCGATGCTGCGGTACAGCTCGGGGGAGGGCAGCAGGCCGACCTCGGCGAGGGCGGAGGCGTGCCCGGCGGTGCGGGCCCGGCTGGCGAGCCAGTCCCCGGGGCCGCCGATCATGCCGATGCGCCGGTGCCCCAGGGCGACCAGGTGGGCGGTGACGCTGCGGGCGCCGGAGAAGTGCGCGGCGGAGACGGCGGCGGTGTCGCGCGGCAGGGGGGTGCGGGGGTCGATCACCACGAAGGGGAAGTCCCGGCGGCGCAGGGCCTGGAGCTCGCGGGCCGGCTCGGGCGGGAGGATCAGGATCGCCCCGCCCAGGTGGGCGCGGTCCGGGAGCCCGGCGAGCACCTCCTCCTCGCGTACGGCGTCGCCGGCGTCGAGGATCACCTGCCGGCCGTGCAGCGCCAGGGTCTCGGCGACCGCGGAGACGATGATCCCGAAGTAGTCGGTCAGCAGGTAGGGGCAGCGCACGAGCACATCGCGCCCCGGCCGTCCGGAGCGGGGCCGGGCCCGGGGGGCGCCGAGGCGTGCCATCGCCGACTCGACCGCCTCGCGGGTTTCCGCGGCCACGCTCGCCTGGCCGTTGATCACCCGCGACACGGTCGCGATGGAGACGCCGGCCGCGGTGGCGATGTCCCGCACCGTCGCCTTCGATGACCTCGGCCTACCCATATGTTTCACCCTTTTGTTTCAGGCCCGACTGGCTGCCGTCAGGTCAAAGTCCGCCCAATTATGAAGCTTCAAGACTTGACACTACGTCAACCCGGGCCGTTTCCTATGACCCACCGGGAGAATCAAACCGATTTGTTACATCTTGTTTCACCCGGGCGCCCGTCCCGGCCCCACCGCCCCCACGCGGAGGGACGTGACGCCGCGGCCCGCGGCATCACGCCGGCCGTCCGCCGGACGGTCACCGCCCGGGGCCGGCGCCCCATCCCCCACACCCCGTCAGGAGCCCCACCATGCACGGAGCGCATCGATCCCGCGCCACCCGTACCCCCCGCAGCACCCGTACCCCCCGTGCCGCCCGCAGCACCCGTACCCCCCGCAACCGGCTCGCCGCGGCCGCGGCCGCGCTCGTCCTGGCCGGTACCGGACTGGCCACGGTCGGCACCACCGCACAGGCCGCCGACACCACCGCCCAGGTCTGGATCACCACCGCGGACGGCTCCAGCAGGCTCGCCCGCGTCGGCGACGTCGCGTTCTCCTCCGCCGGTCCGCAGGGCACCGACATCGCGGTCAACGCCGGCGACGTCCAGCAGCCCCTGGTCGGCTTCGGCGCCTCCCTCACCGAATCCGCCGCCCATCTGATCGCCGGCCTGCCCTCGGGCACCCGGACCACCCTGATGAACGAACTCTTCAACCCCGGCAGCGGCATCGGCCTGGACTACCTGCGCCAGCCGCTCGGCGCCTCCGACTTCGTCGCCCAGCAGCCCTTCTATTCGTACGAGGACGTCAAGGGCTCCTTCAGCATCGCCCGCGACCAGCGGGAGATCCTGCCCACGATCAACCAGGCCCGCGCGATCAACCCCGGCATCCGCATCATGGGCACCCCGTGGTCCGCGCCCGCCTGGATGAAGGACGGCAACTCGCTGAGCGGCGGCAGCCTCAAGCCCCAGAACTACGGCGACTACGCCGACTACCTGGTCAGGGCGATCCAGGCCTACGGCAGCGCGGGCGCCCCGATCACCGACCTCACCGTCGCCAACGAGCCGGAATTCCAGACGAGTTACCCGTCGATGGGGATGACCGCCGAGCAGCAGGCCGACTTCATCAGGGTCCTCGACGCCAGGCTCACCGCCGCGGGCCTGCCCACCAACGTCTTCGCCTACGACCACAACTGGGACCACCCGAACTTCCCGCTCACCGTGCTCTCCCGGGCCGGCGACGTCGCCCGCCTCAAGGGCGCGGCCTTCCACTGCTACGGCGGCGCCCCCGAGAACGAGCAGCAGGTCGCGAACACCGGCAAGGCCGTCATGTTCACCGAGTGCTCCGGCACCGACTCGGCGAACAGGGCCAACACCTTCGCCGACACCCTCAAGTGGCAGACCGAGAACCTGGTCATCCGCAACCTGCGCTCCGGAGGGCGCAGCGTCGTCCTGTGGAACATGGCGCTCGACAACAACGGCGGCCCGCAGTACGGCCATTGCGGCACCGCCTGCAACGGTGTCGTCGAGATCGCGAACGGCGGCTACACCAAGAACGCCGAGTACTACGTGCTCGGCCACATCGCCAAGTTCGCCCAGCCGGGCGCGCACCGGATCGGCTCCACCGGCCAGGGCGGCGGCGGGCTGCAGAACGTCGCGTTCCTCAACCCCGACGGCTCGCGCGGCGACGTCGTGCTGAACGCCACCCCCTCCGCCCAGCGCTTCTCCATCAGCGAGAACGGCCGCTCCCTGACCTACGACCTGCCGGCCGGCGCCGTCGCCACCTTCACCTGGCCCGGCACCCCCACCGGCACCCCCAGCCCGACGTCCGGCCCGACCACCGGCGGCCCGGTCGACACCGCCGCCTGGTACACCCTCGCCAACACCAACTCCGGCAAGTGCGTGGACGACGCCGGCACCACCAACGGCAGCGCCGTCCAGCAGTGGAGCTGCGGCACCGGCACCAACCAGCAGTGGCGGTTCACCGCCACCGACAGCGGCTACTACCGCATCCTGAACCGCAGGACGGCCGGCCAGGCCCTCGACGTCACCGACGTGTCCACCGCCAACGGCGCGAAGATCCAGACCTGGCAGTGGAGCGGCGGCACCAACCAGCAGTTCAAGCCCGTCCGGCAGGCCGACGGCACGTACACCCTGGTCAACCGGAACAGCGGCAAGTGCCTGGACGTGACGGACGTGTCCACCGCCGACGGCGCCCGCCTCCAGCAGTGGGACTGCACCGGCGGCCCCGCCCAGACCTTCCGCCTCACCACGATCGGCTGACCACCGGCCGACCGAGGGCCGCGGCGGCCACCGCGCAGGACGGCCGCCGCGGCCCTCGGCCAGCGGTCTGGACCATTTGACTTCGAGTGCACTCCAGCATCCAAGCTACCTCCCGCGGACCGCAGTCGGCGGCCCGCGAGAGGAGATGCGACATGCAGTACCGCACGATCGGCACCGACCCGAAGACCCGCCGCGAGGTCAGCGTCCTCAGCCTCGGCGCCATGCTGATGGGCACCCTGACCGACGAGCCCACCTCGTTCGCCGTCCTGGACCGCTACGTCGAGGCCGGGGGCACCTTCATCGACACCTCCAACAACTACGCCTACTGGATCGACGGCAGCCAGGGCGGCGCCAGCGAGGAACTCCTCGGCCGCTGGCGCCGCAGCCGGGGCATCACCGACGAGGTGGTGATCGCCACCAAGCTCGGCGCCCGCCCGCTCGCCCCCGGCACCGGCTACGTGGACAACCGCGAGGGCCTGTCGGCCAGGACGATCCGCGAGCAGTCCGAACGGAGCCGGCAGCGCCTCGGCGTCGAGAAGCTCGACCTGCTGTACGCGCACGTCGAGGACACCCGGGTACCGCTCGCCGAGACGGTCGAGGCCTTCGGCGCACTGGTGAACGAGGGGACCGTGGGTCTGCTGGGCGTCAGCAACCACTGGACCTGGCGGGTCGAACGGGCCCGCAACCTCGCGGCGGCGGCCGCACTGCCCGGCTACGAGGTGCTCCAGTACAGCCACAGCTACCTCCGCCGCCGGGCCGACCTGCCGGGCGCGCTCACCGTCGACGGCGACCAGGGCGTGGTCACGGGCGAGCTGCTCAGCTACGTCCGTGAGAACCCCTCGCTCGCCCTGGTGGCGTACTCGCCGCTGCTCGGCGGTGGCTACGTCCGGGCGGACAAGCCGCTCGGCGCGGTCTTCGACCACGCGGGCACCCCCGCCCGGCGCGCCGCGCTGACCGAGGTGGCCGCCGAGACCGGGGCCACCGTCAACCAGGTGGTGCTGGCCTGGCTGATCGGCGGGGAGATCCCCGTCATCCCACTGGTCGGCGCCTCCTCGGTGGCCCAGCTGGACGAGAGCCTCGCCGCCGTCGACCTCACCCTGACGGCCGACCAGCGCGCCCGGCTCGACGCCACCCACTGACCGACCGACCTCGTCGGACCGGACACTTCGGCGGGGCCGGACACTTCGGCGGGGGCGTGCGGCACCGCGCCGCTGCCGATCGCGGCCCCGGTACAGGGCGGGGCGTCAGGGACGTCAGAGGAGCCGGAGGGTCTGACCGGGCAGGATGAGGTCGGGGTCGTTGCCGATGGTGTCGTGGTTGTCCCGGTAGAGGGCGGGCCAGCCGCCGGCGACCCGCAGGGTCCGGGCGATGGAGTCGAGGGTGTCGCCGTCCTGGACCACGACGGTGGAACCGTCCGCGGCGCCGTGGTCGGCGGCCGCGTTCGGCTCGGCGACGGCCGGCTCCGCGACGGGCGGCCGCGGGCGGGCGGGACGCGGTGCCGGGGTGGACCGCGGTGCGGGGGTGGAGCGCGGCGCCGGCGCGGTGTGCGGGCCGGTGACGCGGGCGGCGCGTGCCCCGCAGTGGGGCCAGGGGGCGAGACCGCGGCGGGCGGCGAGGTGTTCGGCGACGGCGATCTGCTGGTCGCGGGTGGCGAGGTCGGCGCGGGACGCATAGGCGGTGCCGCCGTTGGCGCGCCAGGTGGCCCGGTCGAACTGCAGGCCGCCGTAGTAGCCGTTGCCGGTGTTGGCGTTCCACCGGCCGCCGCTCTCGCAGGCGGCGATGCGGTCCCAGTCGACACCCCGCCCGCCGGCCTCCAGGACCCCGGTGACGGCATCCGCGGGAGCGAACGCCGCGGCGTCGGGCCTGCCCGGGGCGGCCTGCGCATGGGGCGCCGTGGCGGCCCACAGGCCGGTGCCGCAGGCGAGGGCGAGGAGTAACTGCAGGAGCCGGTGGGAGACGGACATGGCGGAACACACTCCCCGAGGGGTCGGCGACAAGACGGCCGGTACCCCGGGGGCACCGCCCTTCCAGCGTTCGCACACACCGACGCCGCCGCCGCGCCGACACACGCGGAAGGTCACCCGCTCGGCCGTGCGGCATCACCCGCGCGGCGAACCGGCACACCGGACCACGGGGAGGAGCGCGGAGCGCCGCGCACCCCGGCCGGGACGGCACCCTCCGGGCCGGCGACCGACCGGCCCACTCACCCGTGCAGGTGAACCCCGCCCCCGCCGCGCCCAACGGTGTTCGCGATGCCGTACCCGGCCCGGCTCGACCCGCACCTGCCTGCCGCCCGCACCGGCGCTGCGCCGCGAACCGTCGGCGGTGCGGCGGCGCTCGGAGGAACCGCCGCCGCTCGCGGAGGAGCCCGGCGCCGAGGCGTGCGGGAGGCCGGCGGCCTTCACCGCCTCCCACCGCCTCCCAGGAGGACCGGCCGGCGGGCGACCCGCCTGGTCCCGCAGACCGGCCACTACCCGGTGGGCCGCTCCCGACGGGACGGTGCCCTCCCGGCATGCGGTGGCAAGTTCCCGGCGGGGGAGGCCGGTTGGACGGCGGGCGGTGTTACGCTCGGCGCATCTCGATCCGCAGCCTCGGCCGGTGGCCCAGGTGCAAGATCTCCGCCCACCGTGGAAAGGTCTTGCCGTGGACGACTCCGTACACGCACCCTCGACGGCGGCCGCGAGCCGCTACCTGCTGACCGCCGTCGCCCCCTGCAAGCGCGAGGGCAGCAGCCCGACCGCTCTCGTCGGCCGCCGGTTGGCACGCCAACTGCTCGCCCTGGGCCACCGGGTGCGCGTACTCGCCGAACCGGGACAGTGCGAGGGCTGGCCCACCGGCGCCGAGGTGGTCACGGGCTCCGTCACCCGGCCCCGGGAGAACGCCCGCGCCTTCGACGACGTCGACGCCCTCCTGCTCGCCGGCGCGCACCCCGACACCGTCCCGGACGCCCTGGCCCTGGCCCGCGACGCGGGCGTGCGCAAGGTCGTCCTGCTCTCCTCGCACGGATCGGAGTACGAGGCGGCGTACCCGCCGGAGAGCTGGCACTGGCTGGCGATCGAGCGGGCCGTCGAGGCGTCCGGGCTGCTCTGGACGCACCTGCGCCCGTCGGCCGTGATGGGGGCCGCCCTCGAAGGCGGCTACCCGGCCACCGGCTCCGACTGGCCCGCGAGCGTCCGGGCCGAGGGCACGGTCCGCGAGGCGCTCCTCGACCGGGGCCACTACCCCTTCATCCACGAGGAGGACCTCGCGGCCGTGGCGTGCGCCGCGCTGACCCGCGACGACCACACCGGGACGGTCCTGGAGGCGGTCGGCCTGCCGCTCGGCACCCGCTCGCGCATCCGCAGCATCGCCGCCGCCCTCGGCCGCGACCTGACGGCCGTCGAGCTCACCCCGGCCGAGGGCCGCGCCGCCTGGCAGCGCGACGGCTGGCCCGACGGCGCCATCGACGTCACCCTCTACGCCCTGGAGCAGTACGCCGACCACTACGCCGAACTCGTCGACTGGACCCTCGCCCAGCGGCCCTCCGTCCGCTCCCTCATCGGCCGCGCCCCGCTCACCTTCGACGACTGGGCCCACGAACACATCGCCGCCTTCCGCTGACACCCGGGGGCCCGGGCCCCGACCCCCGGGGCCCGGGCGGGGCGGCACCCGGTCGGCCGTGCCCGCGCCACCACGGCGCCCTCGACGCGGCCCCTCTGGTACGGGTGCGGCCTCGGCTGACAGAGTGAGCACCGTGCACGAAACAGACGCCGAGGCCAGCGAACTGACGGTTCCCCAGCTCGTCCGCGACAGGTGGGGGAGCGACCTGCCGGACGAAGGGCTGCTGCAGCGGTTCACCGAACCGGGCTGGGCCTACCAGGAGCAGGTGCCCCGCCCGTGCCCCGACTGCGACGGAGTGCTGCACTCGCTGCGCCGCCCGTACGAGTCCGGCGGCCGCCAGTACCGGTACGTCGCCGTGGTCTGCCCCGCCTGCCCCCGCGCGTACACGCTCGCCGACCTCGGCGCGAAGACCTACGACAAGCTCCTGCGCCCCACCACCTCGGCCACGCCCACCGCCCCCGTGCCCCGGCGCGCGAAGGCCGCCCCCACGCTGACGGTCCGCGCCGCGGCACGCCTGCTGGCCGGCCTCGACACCGGACCCTGCCCGACCGGGCCCGGCGTGACGGTCACCGCGATCCGCCTGCCCCACCCCTCCCGCGAACCCGTACCCGCACCCGCCCCGGCGGCGCCGCAGTGGCCCGAGGACCTGCCCCTGCCCGCGCAGGAGGAGACCCGGGCGCTGTGGTGGGGCAAGATCACCGACCCGGCCCGGACCCCGACCGAGCGGGTGCTGCGCGCGGCCGACGACGTACGGGTCATCGTCCCGGCGGGGGAGCGCTACGACAGCCTGCGCCACACCCTGACCGGCCTCGGCGCCCGGGTGCGCACCGCCGCGCACTGGGTGGAGGACGAGGTCGTGACCACGGTGTCCGACCTCGGCGCGCCCGTCGAGCTCGCCGCCTGGACGGGCGGCGCGGTGACACCGGCCGCCGGCCCCGCCGCGTACGCGGCCCGGGACGCGTTCGCCGCCCAGTGGGACGCCCTGGACGACCTGCCCGCCGGTGACGTCGAGGCGTTCGTGCCCGTCGGGGACCTGGTCCCCGAGGCGTGGCAGGCGCTGCTGCCGCACCCGGCGTTCAACCCGGTCCAGGCCGCCACCGTCCCCGCCGTCATCGACGGCGACGAGCACGTGATGGTCGTCGCCCCGACCGGCGCCGGCAAGACCGCGATCGGCATGGTCGCCGCCCTCACCGCCCACGAGCGGGGCCGCAAGGCCGCCTGGCTCGTCCCCCAGCGCTCCCTGACCGACGAACTCGACCGCGACCTCGCCGCCTGGCGCCGCGCCGGGCTGCGGGTGGTGCGCCTGACCGGCGAGGCCGCGGTCGACACCGACCTCATCCGCGGCGCCGACCTGTGGGTGGCCACCACCGAGAAGTTCGAGGCGATCTGCCGGGCCGGCTCCCTGCGTGCCGCGCTCCTGGAGGTCGGCTGCCTGGTCGTCGACGAGATCCACCTGCTCGGCGACCCGGTCCGCGGCCCGGTCCTGGAGGCACTCCTCGCCCGGGTGCGCGAGGACGCCGCCCGGGTGCGGATCGTGGGCCTGTCCGCGACCGTCGCCAACGCCGACCAGCTCGCCGAATGGCTCGGCGCCCGCCTGATCCGCTCGCCCTGGCGTCCCACCCGGCTGACCTGGCAGCTACCGGCGATGCCGATCGACGCGGACGCGCCGGACTGGGCCACCCGCAACCGGACCCGCACCCGCCACACCGTCGACCTCGCCCGCCACCACACCACCGGCGGCGGCAGCGTCCTGGTGTTCTGCGGCAGCAAACGCTCCGTGCGCACCACCGCCCTCGCCCTGGCCCACGACCGTGGCGTCGACACCACCGGCGCCGACGTGGACGACAGCGACCTGGTGGAGCGGTTGTGCACCAAGGCCGGCGTGCGCCTGCACTACCGCGACTGGCCCCACAAGCGCGAAGCCGAACAGGCCTTCCGCACCCGCGAGGCCGACGTCCTCGTCGCCACCTCCACCGTCGCCGCCGGCGTCAACCTCCCCGCCCGTGCCGTCATCGTCCGCGACACCCAGATCGGCATGAGCCGTATCGACGTGTCCATGGTCCAGCAGATGTTCGGCCGCGCGGGCCGCATCGGCGCGGGCGAGCGCGAAGGCCACGCCTACCTGCTCACCGCCCCCAGCGAGCGCCACCACTGGCAGGCCCGCCTCGCCGCCGGATACACCGTCACCTCCCGCATCCGCGACCGCCTGCCCGACCACCTCCTCGCCGAGGCCGTCCAGAACCGCCTCGCCACCGTCACCCAGGCCGAGAACTGGTGGAAGGGCACCTTCGCCTTCCACCAGGGGCACCACCCCTTCGACCCCCTCCACGACGCCACCGACTTCCTCACCGACACCGGCTACCTCACCCGCACCCCCGACCCCGACGGCGTCGGCGACGACCGCATCGAGGCCACCGAACTCGGCCGCCTCACCAGCCGCTTCATGGTCGACGCCGACCTCGCCTCCACCCTTGCCGACGCCACCGCCCACCTCCCCGTCCCCACCGACCCGGACACCGCGGAGGACACCCTCATCACCACCCTCGCCACCCGCCTGCCCGCCCTCGAACAAGCTCCCTTCACCGACCGCGCCAAGGCCGAGCTCCACAACGTCCTGCGCACCCTCGGCCAACCCGACAGGGCCGGGCCCGACGCGGACCAGGACGAGGAGGAGGACCGTCAGCCGGTCGCGGGCGACCTCGCCCGCGCCGTCCTGCTCCTCGTCGCCCGCGCACCGCGCGCCTTCCGCGGCCGGCCCGCCTATATCCGCGGCATCCCCGCCGACTCCATGGCACCGGTCCTCGACGACGCCCAGCGCTACCTCGCCTGGCTCGGCGCCCAGGGCCCCTTCGCCACCGTCCACCCCTGGACCGCCGTCACCGCCGCCGACCTCGCCCAGCGCATCCGCTGGCGCACCCTCGGCCCCTCGCGCGGCGCCGGCCGGCTGCTGTGGATGTGCGAACAGATGGCCACCCCCGCCCACACCCACGCCCTCGTCCCCACCATGTGGCAGGCCGCCCGCGCCCGCGGCATCGACTCCCCCGACTGGCCCGGCACCACGGCGCCCAGCACCTGCCGCCTCACCCAGGCCGACTACCGCACCCTCCTCTCCTCCCGCACCACCGGCACCGAGATCACCCTCCACCCCGACCGGGCCCGCGTACTGGCCCCCCGCGGAGCGAGCGCCGTCACCTGGAACGGGACCGCCACCGCACGCCACACCTGCACCGGCGAGGCCCTCGACCTCCCCTACCCGCCCCCGCACCCCGACGACCCGTCGGCGGGACGCACCGGCGCCGCCGTCTTCACCCGGGGCGACCGCGCCACCACCGGCTGGGCCCACCCGTACAACACCGCGACCTGAGGCCGCCCGGTGCCGTTCCTCACCCCGAAGCCGCCCGGTGCCCGGCCGGGCGGGGCCGGTCGGGGCGGCGCAAGTCGGGTGCAAGTGCCGTGCAACCGGGCTCCGAAGACTGGGTGTCATGACTTCGAGCAACACCTCCGACCCCACCGTCCACCCCTACACCCGCGAGATGGCGATGATCCACCGGGTGTTCCGCCGCGAGTCGCGCCTGCTGGCCGAACTGGTCCAGGACGCGCGGCCCGGCGACACCGCGCGCTCCCGGGTCCTCGCCGAGCACTGGCGGCTGTACTCCGCAGGCCTGCACACCCACCACACCGGCGAGGACGAGATGCTCTGGCCTGTCCTGCTGCCCCACCTGGACCTCGACGCCGAGCAGGTCCTGGCGATGGAGGCGCAGCACCGCGAGCTCGCCGACGGGATCGCCGAGGTCGGGGGGCTGATGGAACGGTGGGAGGTACTGGCGCTGGTCGAGGACCGCGACGAGCTCGCCGAGGCCCTGCGCAGGCACCACCGGCAGCTGTGCGCCCACCTCGACGAGGAGGAACGGGAGGTCATGCCGCTGGTCGCGCTCCACGTGAACGAGAAGCAGTGGCAGGCGGTGGGGGAGCGGGGCCTCGCAGAGACGCCCCGCGACCGGCTGATGATCGCCCTGGGCGCCATCCTGGAGGACACCTCGCCCGAGGAGCGTCAGGAGTTCCTCGCCCGGCTGCCCGTTCCGGCCCGGGTGCTGTGGTGGCTTCTCGGGCGGCGGCAGTACCGCCGCGAGACCGACCGGATCCGCGGCCGGCGCACGACCGCCTGACGCGACCGCCTGACGCACCGTCACCGTTCGCCGCGCCCCGCCCGCACCCACCACCCACCCGCCCGTACCGATCGAGGAACTCCCGCCGATGCGCATCGGATTCTCCGTCCCCCAGTTCGGCCCGTTCGCCGACCCCGACCGCGGCGCCGCGATGTGCACGGCGCTCGAGGCGTTGGGCTGCCACAGTCTTTGGGTGGCCGACCGGCTCCTGGCCCCGCTCACGCCCCCCGACGGCTACCCCGGCGGGACGCCGATGCCCGCCCGGTACGCCACCCATCTCGACCCGCTGCTCGCCCTGGGCATGGCGGCCTCGGTGACGCGGCGGGTGCGTCTGGGCAGCAGCACGCTCAACGCGCTGTGGCAGCCGCCCCTCGTGCTCGCCCGGGCGCTGACGACCCTCGACCTGATCAGCCGCGGGCGCCTGGACGTGGGCATCGGGCTGGGCTGGATGCGGCAGGAGTACCAGGCCGCCGGGGTGCCCTGGCAGGGCCGTGGCGCGCGGCTGGAGGAGACCCTCGACGTCCTCGACGCCGTGTGGCGCCCCGGTCCGGTCGTCCACAGCGGTCGGCTGTGGACGATCCCCGAGTCGACCGTCCTGCCCAAGCCCCGCCAGGGCCCGAGGCCGCCGATCCTGCTGGGCGGTTTCACCCCGCCCGCCCTGGAGCGGGTCGGCAGGCGCGCGGACGGCTGGCTCGCGGCCTCGATGCCGCTGCCGTACCTCGACGGTCTCTGGGCGGTCGCCGTGGAGGCCGCCGAGCGGGCGGGGCGGGACCCGGCGGGACTGCGCCGGGTGTTCCGCGTGAACCCCGAGGTCACCACGGCCGAGGCGGATCCCTCGCAGACCCACCGGCGCGGGACCGTACGCCAGATCTGCGACCACCTCAGGGCGATGTGCGGGGCGGGGACGGACGAGGTGCTCGTGGACCTCCAGCTGACGACGGATTCGCCCGAGGAGTTCCTCGACCTGGCCGCGGCGTTCATGGCCGAACTGGCCGACCCGTCCCCTCCCCGGCCGCCCCACTGACACCGACCCGTCCCCTCCCCGGCCGCCCCCGTGGTGAGGGTGCCGCTACGCCGGCGCCGGCGGCAGCCCGTCCAGGGCCGTCCGCGCGGCGTCCGCCCAGAGGGGGGAGTCCCACGCGTGCGCCACCCGCGCGGCTTCTAGGTAGTGGCACCGGGCCTGCTCGGGGCGGCCCAGGAACCGGGCGAGGTCGCCCAGGGTCTGCGCGACGGGCCGGAAGACCAGGCTGAGGCTGCTCGCCCCGCCCGCCAGGGCGCGCAGGGGCAGCAGGTCCCGGTACACCTCGTCGGCCGCCGCCCGGTCGCCCAGGGCGACGGCGGCCATGCCGCGCAGCCCGGCCAGGATGGTGTAGACGAAGTCCCGCCGGATCGGCACGCGCCGGGCGAAGACGTCCCGGGCCTGGTCGGGACGGTCCGCGGCCAGCAGGGCGAGAGCGGTGATGGCCTCGTTGAGCGGCTGGTACCGCTCCCACACGGCGAGCAGCATCGGCAGCACCTCGGCCAGCCTGCCCTGCTGCAGCCGGATGCACCCGATCGCCAGAGCGGCCAGCCCGTCGAGGTCGACCGCCCCCCGTGCGCGCAGCTCCGCCACCGCCGACCCCAGGTCCTGCTCCGCCTCCTCGAAACGGCCCCGGGCCATGGCGAGCATGGGACCGCGCAGCCGCGCCACCGCGAACGCGCCCTGGAGCTCGTACGTGCGGGCGATCCCGTCCGCACGCAGGAGGCACCGTTCCATCTCCGCCGGGTCGTTGCGGGCGGCGGCGATCCGGGCGGCGGTGTAGGACGTCATCCAGGAGTACTCGGGGCTGTCCTGGGTGGCGGCCACCTCGGCGAGTTCCCGCTGGAGCTCCAGGTAGACGTCGGGTTCGAGTTCGCCGTCGACCCGGCGCAGCAGCGATGAGAGCGTCAGTCCGAGGAGCCGGGGCTCGCCCACCGTCCGGGCGAGTTCCACGGCCTGGCGCGCCGCGGCCACGGCCCGGGGGTCGATGTCGTCGAGCGCGTCGGCCAGCTGGTCCAGGAGCAGGCACCGCTGCCGGCCGGCCACACCCGGGCCCTCCAACAATGTCCCGAGTTCCTCGACGGCCTCGGGATCGAACTCCGCGTACGCGCGCACGCGCCAGGGCGTCGGCTCGGTCCACGCCGTCCAGGCGGCGGCCAGCAGGTCGGTCCGGCCCTCCGAGCGGGCCACCCGTACGGCCTGCTGCTGTGCCTCGCGGGCGGGGACCACGGCGCCCATCCGGATCCGGCAGTCCACCAGCCCGCCCAGCAGCGTCACCCGCAGCAGGGCGGCGTCCTGGTCGGCGAAGGCACCCGGATGGTCGTCGAGGAGGCCGAGAGCCGCGCTCAGCAGGGCCTCGGCGTTGCGGGGGGCGTAGCGGCGCACCGCCTGTTCGCCCGCCAGCCGGGCGTGGTGGACCGCGGGCGCGGCGTCGGCGGTCACGACCGCGGCGGCCCGCAGCAGGTGGTGGGCGGTGGCGGCGACGTCGTCCGAGCCGAGGGCGATCAGGGACCGGCCCAGGCGGGAGTGCATCCGGGCCAGCCGCAGGCGCGTGAGGTCGCCCTCCAGGGCGTCCCGCACGAGGGCGTGGGTGAAGCGGACCGTGCCCGGCCGCGGCTCGGTGAGCAGCCCGGCGGTGACACCCGCGTCCAGGGCGTCGAGGAGCTGCTCGCCGTCGCAGTCCGCCGCGTGGACGAGCAGGGCCACCGGAGCCTCGCGTCCGGCGACGGCCGCCAGACGCAGCCCGGCCGTGACGGTCGGCGCGAGCAGGGCGAGTCGTCGCCGCAGCACGTCCCGGACCCCCTGCGGGACGCGGGCCAGCGCCTGCTGCTCGCCCTCGTCGGCCATCAGGAGCGAACTCTCGCGCAGGTGGAAGGGGTTTCCCCCGGCCCGTTCGGCCAGGGCGGCCGCGGCGTGATCGCTCATGCCGGCCGCGCCGCGCCGCAGCAGCTCCTTCGCCTGGGCGTCCGACAGCCCGCCGAGTGCCAGCCGCACGGGCGAGCAGGCGGCCAGGCGTGCCAGGGCCCCGGTCAGATCGCCCTCGCCGGTGCGGTACGAGCCCACCAGGAGCAGCGGTACGTCGCGCAGCCGCTCGGCGCAGAGCAGGAACAGCTCGACGCTCTCCCCGTCACCCCGGTGCAGGTCGTCCAGCACGATCGCCAGCGGCCGCCGCAGGGCCGTCCCTCGGAGCCAGCCGAGCAGCGCCCGGTGCAGCCGGAAGCGCCGGGCCGGACTGCCGTCCGGCTGGCCGGTGTCGTCTGCGGTGCCCGGAGCCAGCAGCGGGGCGAGCTCACCGGCGTACGGGCCCGGCGGCGCGGCCTGCGCCAGGCCCGGCAGCATGTCGAACCAGGCCCGGCCGGGCGGGGCGCCGTCGGTCTCCGGGCAGTTCCCGGAACCGACCAGCCAGCCCTGCTCCGGCAGTTGACGGACGGCGGTCTCCAGGACGCTCGACTTGCCGATGCCGGCCTCACCGGAGACCAGGACCACCTGCGCCCGGCCGCCCCGTGCCCGGTCCGCCGCGGCGGCGAGTGCGGCCAGATCCTCGTCCCGGCCCAGGAGCCGGTCGGCCGTCAGCACCGTCGGCGGCCGACCCCCGGCGGCCACGACCGGACCTCGCGTCGCCGTCACGGGGACGGCCGACCCGGCAGGCGTGGCAGACGCGGTGGCCGCGGCGGGCGTCCCGGTCGCCCGCTGGAGCACGTCCAGGCGCTGGTGCAGCAGGGCCTGCTCCAGCTCCAGCAGCGCGGGCCCGGGCCCGACGCCGAGTTCCTCGCCGAGGACGCGGCGGGCCCGGCGCAGCGCGGCCAGGGCCTCCCCCTGGCGGTCCCGCGCCCACAGCGCCAGGGCCAGCAGCCGCCAGCCCTCCTCGTGCAACGGCTGCTCCCGGGTCAGCGTGCCCGCGTCGTCGAGGGCCCGCGCGGCCTGCCCGCAGCCCAGCCGCGCCGCGGCGAGCCGCTCGCGGGCGGTGCGGTGCACCTCTTCCAGACGGGCGCGTTCCCCGGCGGTCCACGGCTCGTCCGAGAACTCCGCGTACGGCTGCCCGCCCCACGAGGCGAGCGCCTCGGCCAGGCCGTCGGCGGCGGCACGGGCAGACAATCCCGCCGCCGAACAGTCCGCCACCCGGCCTTCGAACACCCAGGCGTCCACCGCGTCCCGCTCGACCGCGAGGGCGTAGCCGTAGGGCGCGCTGACCAGCAGCCGCGCGGGCGTGCGCGGCGCCCGCTCCGGTTCGAGGACGCGCCGCAGACGCGCGACGTAGGCGTGGAGCGATCCCTGCGCGCTCGACGGGACACCCGCCGGCCACAACCGCTCGATGATCCGCTCCGTGGGCACGACCGCCCCACGGGCGAGCAGCAGTTGGACCAGCACCATGCGGGGGAGCCGGCCACCCGCGTCGACCGCGCGGCCGTCGACCTCGACCCGGAACGGGCCGAGCACCTTCAATTCGATCATGACAGGGACATCATAGGAGGACGGGACCACCGGCTCTCGGCGGCCGGACGTGCCCAGGCCGGCCCGGTGCCGCGGGGCTGGCGTGCCTCTGGAGGCCCGGGGCGGGGGCAGATGGAGGGGGAGCCGCTGGTGTGGACAACGATGCGGGCCCCATTCGCAGGGCGCGAGCCGAATGACTGCGCCCGTGCGCCCTTGACGGCATGTCAGCAGAACGGAACGGTGGCGCAAGGACTCGCAACCAATTTGGCTGGAGGAGCGGTCATGGCACTACGGTTCAGGGGCATCGACCCCGACACGCCCAACGGCGGGTCTCCGACGGTGTGGTTGGAGGACGAGAAGGCGGAGAACGTCATCCAGGGCTGGCTGCCCGACATGGAAATGTACCGCGTGATCAGCGAGACCGAGTGGGTGGAGGGCCACGCCACCGGCGTCCCGGACCACGAGGGTGTCGTCCGGATTCCGGTCCGGATGATCCCGTTCTTGAGGAAGGCGTGTGATGAAGCCGAGCGTGCCGGACTTTGGCGCCCTACTGGGGAGTGCTGAGCGCTCCGCGTGCCACCTGGAGATGCGCGACTCTTACATGGAGGATCCGGTGTTCGCCGACTGGCGTGCCGGTCTGCCGGTCGAGCGGCCCGAGGCGTACGACCTGCCCGAGGAGTACACCGCATGGGCCGGCCTCGTGCGGGAGACCATCGCGCGCGGGGTGGTGATGCGCCGGGCGAGGATCGTCTCCGAGCCGGTCACCGCCTACATCCGGTGGGAGCACGCGATCACCGAGCGGCACAACGTCGCACTCGGCGAGCAGGTCCGCTGGCTGCCCAGGTCGAAGGCCTCCGACCTCGCACTGCCAGGCAATGACCTGTGGCTGGTCGACGACCGCCTGGTCCTGTTCCACTGGTTCACCGGTGACGGACAGTGGGCCGGCCACGAGACCACCGAGGATCCCGCCACCGTGAAGATGGTGACCACGGCCTTCGAGGCCGTCTGGGACCGGGCGGTCCCGCACGCGCAGTACACCCTCTGACCAGCCCACTCCGACCACTCGCCGGGCAGCCAGCACCATGTCGTCGTCCCCGTCGTCCAGCGTCATCGAGGCTCGCAAGGCGCTCGCCGGCCGCCTGGTCGGCCTGCGCAAGGACGCCGGCCTGACCGGCGACGAGCTGTCCGCCCGCTGCGGGTGGCACCCGGCGAAGACCTCCCGGATCCAGAGCGGCAAGTCCGCCCCCTCCGAGGACGACCTGCGCGCCTGGGGCGCGGCCTGCGGCGCCGACGACCAGGTCCCTGATCTCATCGCCGCCGCCCGCACGGTCGACTCCATGTACACCGAGTGGCGCCGTATGGAGCGCACCGGGCTGCGCGCCGCTCAGGAGTCCGTCGCCGCCCTGTACCGCCGCACCCACCACTTCCGCGTCTACGCCAGCCGCGTCATGCCCGGCATGGTCCAGACACCCGAGTACACCACCGCCGTGCTGCGCTCGATCCAGCGTGCCCGCGTCGAGGTCGACGACGTCGACGACGCCGTGGAGGCACGCCTGGAACGCCAGCGGATGCTGTTCTCCGGCCGACACCGCTTCGGCCTGCTCATCGAGGAGTGGGTGCTGCGTGCCGCGGTGTGCGACGCGGAGACGATGGCGGCCCGGCTCGGCCACCTGCTCGCGATCGCGGCCAGCCCGTTCGTCAGCGTCGGTGTCATTCCCACCGGACCCGGTCGGCCGCACCTGCCGGTCGAGGACTTCTACCTGTTCGACGAGGCAGAGGTGGCCGTCGAACTGACCTCCGGCTACCTGCGGATCACGCAGCCGCAGGAGATCGCGGACTACCTGCGCACCTTCACCCGACTGGCGTCCATGGCTGTCCACGGAGCTCAGGCTCGTCAGCTGATCACGGCCGCCATCGCCACTCTCGGGTGAATGCGCGCAAGACGGCGCAACCTCATTGAATGCCCAGGAGCCAGTTCCCTACCGTCGACCCGTCGCCCGCAGTAATGGACCGGACACCCGGGCCCGTCGGGCGAATTGGGGCCGCTGCGCGGGCCCGCCCCCGTCGGGACCGCGCAGCCGCCACCGCCGACGAGAGAGCGGAGTACCGCCGTGGCCGCGCACCCCGTGACCCGTCCTGCCGCAAGGGGTATGGCCGCACCCCTTGCGGCAGGACGAACCCCGGTGGCCGTGGGGCCGACGCGGCCACCGGTCGCCGACTCCGTGAGGGAACTGCTGCCCTACGAGCCGCGGTCCGCCGCCGCGGCCCGGCGCCTGGTGCGCACCGCCCTGTGTGCCTGGGAGCTGGACGACCTGGTCGAGGCCGGCGAACTCGTCGTCAGCGAGCTTGCCGGGAACGCCGCGAAGACCGGCTGCCGGCGCCGGATGACGGTCACCGTCGAGCGCCTCACCGACCGGTGCGTGCGGATCAGCGTCCGCGACGGCTCCCGCGTCCTGCCCTGCCTGATCGACGCGGGCCCGGCCGCCGAGTCCGGCCGCGGCCTGGCCCTGGTCCACCACCTCACCGGCGGCCACTGGGGCGCCACCCCCGAGCCGTACGCAAGACCGTCCACGCCGACCTGCGCACCGGCTCTCCCGGCCGGGCGTAGCGGCGCGGCCCTCCACTTCTCCCGGGCCCCGGGAGAGCACCAGCACAGCGACGACAAGGAACTCGATATGGACATCGATACAGGCCACGGCGTCGGCGGCGAGGGGGACGGGCACCCGGGCACCCCGTGGACGCCGCCCTCCGAACCGCCGTCCCCCGACGGCACGACTCCGCCCGGGGACGGGGGACACCGCAAGTGACGCTCGCACCCGAGCGGGAGGGCCGCCCCATGCCGGGGCGGTCGTTCCCCGTCACCGACGCCTGGGCGCCGGCCTTCGACGCCGTCCCGCGCTCGCTGTTCCTGCCGGACCTGGTCTGGGCGCACGACATGGCCACCGGCACCAGCCGCCCCGTCGACCGGACCGTCGACGAGCAGGTCTGGCTGGCGGCCGCGGCCACGGACATCCCGATCGTCACCCAGTGGGACGACGGCGAACACCAGGGCGCAGAGCCCGGCACGGTGCCCACCAGCTCGGCCTCGATGCCGTCGCTGGTCGCCTCCATGCTGGACGACCTCCGGGTCGAACCGGGGATGCGGGTGCTGGAGCAGGGCACCGGCACCGGCTGGAACGCCGCCCTGCTCGCCCACCGGCTCGGCGACGCCAACGTGACCACGGTCGAGGTCGACGCCGCCGTGTCCGCCCGGGCCCGCGCCGCGCTCGAACGGGCCGGCTACCACCCGCACGTCGTGTGCGGGGACGGCGCGCTCGGCCACCCGCCCGGCGCCCCGTACGACCGGATCACCGCCACCTACGGACTGCGGGAGATCCCGCGGGCGTGGATCGGGCAGACCCGCCCCGGCGGCCTGATCCTCGCGCCGTTCGGCACCCACTACTCCAACGCCGACGCGCTGGTCCGCCTCACCGTCCACCGCGACGGCACCGCATCAGGCCCGTTCCTCCAGCCGGTCGAGTTCATGAAGATGCGCTCCCAACGCCTGCGCTGGCCGCGGAACCCGCCCAGCGGCGGCACCGTCACCGAGCACACCACCACCGCGACGCTGCCCGCGCACGGTAGGTTCGACGCGTTCCCGCTCGCCGCCGGGCTGCGCCTGCGCGACGTCGTCCACGCGATCCAGCCGCACGACGACGGCGCCCGCACCCTGTGGCTCTACTCCCTGACCACCCCGGCCTGGGCCCCCGCGACCTTCCGCGACGGCGACGGCGCGCACCCGGTCCGCCAGTACGGCGGCCGCCGCCTGTGGGACGACTTCGAGCAGGCCCTCACCTGGTGGCACCGGGCGGGCGAGCCCGGCGCCGAACGGCTCGGACTCACCGTCACCCCGTACGGCCGGCAGGCCTGGCTGGACGACCCCACCCGGCCACTCTGACCGGCCCGCCCCCGGCGCCACGGGTCCGCCGATGCCGCACCTGAGCGGTCCGGGCACTGCGGGGGATCCCGGGGGAACGCGAGTTCACCCGAACAACATACGCGTCCCCCGGTGGAAATCGGCGCGGGCGGATTAGAACCGTCTTGGCGCTCAGCTTCTCCCGGCCGCGTTGTCGGCCGGTCCCCGAACGGCTGGGGCACCCAACCCGAAAGGACACCCATCAATGGGATACGGGCACTCACTTCCCAAGACCGGCTTCAGCGGCCTCGCCTACGTCGGTGTGGCACTCGTTCTCGGTGCGTCGGGCTTCGTCATGAAATTCGTCAGCCGGCGGTCGGTGAGCCGCTGACCGGTCAGGCACACACCGGGTGCCCGTGCAGGCTCCTCCCGGGAGCGCTGCCGGGCACCCCGGCCGGTTCCCCACGACGCCGAGGCCGGCTCCGGTGCATCCGGAGCCGGCCTCGGCGTGACCTGGTGTTCCGAGGCTCAGGGCGAGGCCGACGTGGCGACGCTCCCGGACTCGTGCTCGGCCCGTACAGGAGGGGCGGGGATCGTGCCGGGCGTGTCGGCCCGGCCCTTCTCGTAGTGGTGGACGCCCTTGGAGAGCCGCAGCGGCACCAGGATCAGCTCGACGACCAGCGCCTTCCACTGGTAGCAGAAATCGACCAGCTTGGTGAGGAAGACGTACGGCAGGTTACGCAGGACGCGGCGGAGCGGGATCCTGCGTTTCCTGGCCGCGTAGACCAGCGGCAGGCCGATCATCAGGGTGCTGGTCGACAGCCACCACAGGAACCACCAGAGGAAGGCGTCCCCGACCGAGAACCCGACGTCCGGCAGGACCAACGGGAGCAACAGCCACAGCGGGACGGCGATGGTCTCCCACAGCTTGAGGGCGACCCAGAACGCGAGCATCGGCTTCTTGAAGACCATCCGCGGCAGATGGATGCGGACGTTCTGGAAGTAGCCGGCCGCCCACCGCCAGGCCTGCTTACGCAGGTAGGTGAGGTCCTCCGGGTCGGCCGCCCACGCGACCGCGGAGCTGACGTAGAGCGCCTTCTTCCCGGACATCTGGACGGACCAGGTGTAGTCCATGTCCTCCACGATGGTCCGCTCCGGGAACCCGCCGAAGTCCACCAGCGGCCGGAGCCGGAACACCGAACAGCAGCCCGAGCAGACGACCGGGGAGTTGGCCAGGTTCTCGATCGGCCGGTTCCAGTGGAAGCCGTACAGGTACTCCACGGAGCGGCCGCGCTCGGCCCAGGTGCGTTCGTACCGGCTCTGCACGCAGCCTGAGGCGATCAGCACCTCCTCGTCGTCGAAGGCCGGCTTGATGTTCTCGATGTAGTCGTCCGCCAGGACGGTGTCCGCGTCGACGGCGAGCACCAGGTCGGTCCGGCAGAACGGCAGCGCGTAGTTCTGTGCCTTGGCCTTGCTGCCGAGGTTCCGGGGTGGTCGCAGCACCGTGACGCCGAACCCGGTGGCGACCTCGTTGGTACGGTCCGTCGACCCGTCGTCGATCACGATGATCTCCTCGGCCGGGACGGTCTGGCGCAGCAACGCCTCCAGCGTCGCCGGGAGGCCTTCCTCCTCGTTGTGGGCGGGAACGATGACTGTCAGGGTCAACGGCCGGGTGGCGGTACTCATGCAGAAGGCCTCGCGGGGACCGGGGATTCGGGACACGGCCTCGCAGGCCGTACGACATCAGAGTTGTAGTCGCCGCGGACGCGGTGCCCGGCGGAAGGCGCGCATGCCGTTCGGGTGAAGAGCCCTCCCGGCGGGCCCGGACAGGGGGTGCGGGGCGCGACGCCACCTGAATGCCGTACACCGCCTCCGTGTGTTCGCGCCGGGCCCTTGGCACCGTGGGGGAAGCAGGCGAAAGGGTTTCGTCCGCCGTCCGCCTGACGGGCAGTCGTCCGGTCGGCGGTACCCACCGGTGGAGGAGGAGCCGATGGACGAGACCTCGGCGGGGAACTCGGCCCGGCAGGACACGCGGGCCCGGAAACGGGTACGCCGCAGGTGGGCGGACACCGTCGCCAGCGCGATGCTGGCCGCCGCCCTCGTGTCCGCCCTGGTCGCGGGGTACCTGCTCTGGGGGACGGACGTCCGCGCCGACCGGGAGGCCGACCGGGCCGCCGACCGGCTGCGGCAGACCTGGGCGCTGCCGGGTTCCGACAGCTCCCGGCAACCGGCCGGCGACGACGGGGAGCCCGGCTCCCGGCAACCGACCGGCGACAGCGGGGAGCTCGGCTTCCTGCACGTCCCGGCGATGGGCCGGGAACCGGTGGTGATCAAGGTAGGCACCACCCCCGAGGTCCTGGACCAGGGGGTGGCCGGCGTCTACCAGGAGCCGCGTGCGGCCATGCCCTGGGACCCGGCCGGGAACTTCGCGCTCGCCGCGCACCGCGACGGGCACGGCGCGAAGTTCCACGACCTCGACGCGGTCGGCGTCGGAGCCCCGATCGTGGTCGAGACCCGCGGCCACTGGTACGTCTACCGGGTGGACGGTATTCTGCCGCAGACCTCGGCGGACAACGTCGGGATCGTCGCACCGGTGCCCGCCGGCTCCCCGTACCGCGGACCCGGGCGCTACATCACCCTGACCACCTGCACCCCCGTCTACACCTCCCTCTACCGCATGGCGGTCTGGGGCAGCCTGGTCCGCGTCGACGCGGTGGACGCCGCTCGCACCCCGCCCACCGAAATCGGCTGAACCCCGCCTGAATCCGCTCCTGTCCGCGCTGCGGGACGAAGGGCCCCGGTGGAGCCGTCGGCCCGGGAGCGATCGGTTTCGCGGCTTCGCCGGGCCCGGACGCGGTTCACGCTTGTGCCGGGTTGTCGGCGGGGCCCGGTCCGAGCGGCCGACCCCGCCCGGGGTGGACCGGGCCTCCGGAGCGGGCCGGTGCACCGCCCGTGCCCCGGGCGTTCACCAGGGCACGACCTGCCCCAGGTGGTCGACGAAGTGGAGGCCGGGCCTGCCCTCGTGCCGCTCGATCGTCTCCGCCACGCCGGGGACGCTCTCCTCCACGCTCAGCTCGGCCTCGGGGCCGCCGAGTTCGGTGCGCACCCAGCCCGGGTCCATCAGCAGCAGGGTCCGGGTGCCCGCGGTGTGGCGGGCGGCGTAGCAGCGCATCAGCTGGTTGAGCGCGGACTTGCTGGCCCGGTACAGGTCCTGCCCGCCGTCGGTGTTCAGGGTGATGCTGCCCTGGTCGGAGGACATGACGCCGATGGTCCCGGCCGGGGCGACCAGCGGCCCGAGGACCTCCACGACGCGCATCGGGCCGAGCGCGTTGGTCACCATGACCTCGGTGAACATGTCGGTCGGGACCTCGCCGATCGGCAGGTCCCCGCGGGTGATGGCGGCGTTGACGAAGAGCAGGTCGAGGGAACGATGGGCCAGCCGCCCGCGCAGCGCCGCGATCTGATCCGGGTCGGTCATCTCCAGCGACTCGACGGTCAGCCGCCCTCCCCGGGCGTCGGCCAGGTCGTGGAGGCCGGTGCGCCGGTCGCCGCGGACGGTGCCGATGACGTCCCAGCCCCGGCGCAGGAGCTCGGCGGCGAGCCCGAGGCCCAGGGTCCGGGAGGCGCCGATGACGAGGGCGGTCCTGCGGATGTCGGTCATGATCCGAGTCTGCGGACCGCCCGAACGGGCGTCCAATACCCTTCCGACCGCATTGATACCGTGAGGGCATGGATCTGGACCTGCGCAAGCTCCGCTACTTCACCGCGGTGGCCGAGCACCGGCAATTCGGCAGGGCGGCACAGGAGTTGTTCATCACGCAGCCCGTCCTCAGCCGCCAGATCCGCGCGTTCGAGCAGGAGTTGGGCTGCGCACTGTTCACCCGCACCACCCGCAGCGTCGAACTCACCCCGGCCGGACAGCAGTTGTACGAGGAGGCACGGCGCATCACCACGGTCGTGGACACGGCGCTGCGCCGGGTCCGGGAGACCGCGCGAGGTGAACGGAGGCTGGTCGTCGCCTTCTCGACCGGCCTGCACGTGGCGGAGGCGATCCGGGCGTTCACGGCGCTCCACCCGGACGTCGTGGTCGACGTCCTCCCGCTGCGCTGGTGGGAACGGGACGCGCCGCTGCGTGACGGCCGCGCCCAAGTCGCCTACCTGCGACGCCCCTTCGACGACACCGGCCTGCGTATCCTCCCCATCGGCCGGGAGGCCAAGCTCGCCTGCCTGCCCGTGGCACATCCGCTGGCCGGCCGCCGAAGCCTCACCACGGCCGACCTCGACGGCGAGACGATCCTCGACGGTGTGAAGCGGCGGATCTCCTCACTGGACGAGAAGTTCGAACTCATCGCCTCCGGGCAGGGGGTCGCCATGGTCCCGCTGAGCATCGCCGGTTCCTACCGCCACCCCGGCGTGCTCTACCTGCCCGTCACCGACCACCCGCCCGTCGAGACCTGCCTGGCGGTGCCGGAGAGCGGCGGCGCGGACCCCGTACCGCAGTTCCTGGCCGCCGCCACCGCCACCCTGCGCGCCGGTGCCGCGCCGACCTCGGACGTCTGACCCACCGGGCCGCCGCTGACCGCCGATCGCTGACCGCCTCGCGGCGGTCGCCGCGCCGTCGACGGGGTCAGCCTGATCGGCCGGGGGTGGGCTCGTCGAACATCAGGCAGCGGGCCCGGTCGTTGAGGTTCAGCTCCTTGGCGTAGGTGAGCTGCCGGCCGGTCGCGGGGTCCCTGGCATCGGCGTCGTGGCGCAAGCCCTTCCGGCCGTTCAGGTCGGGGTGGCGGTCCCTGCGCTCGGGGCCCGGGGCGCCGGGGTAGAAGGACAGCTCCTCCCAGTCGTAGCGCAGGTCGTGGGCCCGGTGGCAGCCGTCGGGGGACAGGGAGACGGTGCCGAAGGTCCGGTCGTTGGCGATCGCGGACCTCCCGAAGTCCTGGGCGTTCTTCATCGCGAGGTTGACGCGGCCGGTGAAGAGGGCGCCCTTCCTGTGCTGGAACACCCAGATGTCGCCGTCGGTGCCGCCGTTGTAGTCGGTCCGCTCGTACAGGCAGAACGCGTCGGAGGGACAGGGGGCCGGGCCGTGACCGCGGGTCCGGTGGATCCTCTCCACGGACGCGGCGTCGGCGCTCCCCGTCGCGGAAGCGGCCAGCAGCAGTGCGGCCGCCAGGCCGGTCGTGATCTTCTTCATGCCCCGCCCAACGACCACCGGCCCGCCCGGACACGCCCGTACGGCCCCGGTGCCCGTGTGCGCCCTTCCCGGGGCAGGTGCAGGTGCCGGTGGTCGGGGACGCCGGCGAGGGTGCTAGAAATCCCTGGTGAACGTCGCCCCCGAGCCCTCGACCCTGCGCGTCTTCGTGGCGCTGGCCCCGCCCGACGACGCCAAGGGCGAGCTGGCCCGGGCCCTGCGGCCCGCCTACGCCGAGTACCCGCGGCTGCGGTGGAACCGGATCGAGGACTGGCACATCACCCTGGCCTTCCTCGGCGAACTCCCCTCCACCGCGGTGCCGTTGCTGCGGTCGGTGCTGGCCGGCCGGGCCGCGTCGCACCCCACCCTGCGGCTGGCCCTGCGCGGCGGCGGCCACTTCGACGAGCGACTGCTGTGGAGCGGGATCGACGGGGACCTGGACGGCCTGCACCGGCTCGCCACCGACGTCCGGGAGCTGGTCAGGTCCTGCGGGATCGAGTTCAGGGAACGCCCGCTGCACCCCCATCTGACCCTGGCACGGGCCCGCCGCGACGACCCCACCAGCGTGCCGCGGGCCGCGGCCGGGCTCACCGGGTTCGCGGGCCGGCCGTGGCAGGCCGAACGTCTCCACCTGGTCGGCAGCAACATCGGCCGCGGCCCCGGGCCGATCCACTACCGCGACATCGAGTCATGGCGATTCGGCACCGCGACCCCGGCCGGGGGCGACGGCACCCCCGCCGGGCCGTAGCCGACGGACGGACGGGAGTCCTGTGCCCGCCGGACGGACGCCCATCGGCCGCCCGGCGGACGGCGTGTCACGCACCAGCCGTCCTGCGGGGAAGGGGCCGTGTGGGCGCCCGCCCGAGTGGTGCGTCGCCTTGACGACCGATCCGCAGGCGGAGCCCGCGCGTAGCCTTCATCGCCAATCCATTGCAATGATCGACCGTCGGCGTTGCGTTGAATTCTGCCTCACTGCAACGATTTCACGGCGCTGGCCTGCGGTGATGATGCTTTTTCGCAACGATGCGGTTGTCGAATGTTGGAAAGCAACGTAGCTTTTCCGTTGTCAGAAACACCGGAGCGCAAGCGTAGGAGAAGTAACGATGCCGAAGTTCGCCACCCCCGCCGCCATCACCGCCGTCCTCGACGTCCCGGCCGGTCTGATCCGGCTGATCGCCGCGGACCGCAGGGACACCGTGGTCGAGGTCCGTCCGCAGGACGCCTCGAAGAGCCGGGATGTGAAGGCCGCCGAGCAGACCCGGGTCACCTACGCCGACGGTGTGCTGCGGATCGAGGCCGCGCCGGCGAAGAACCGGATCCTGGGCAACTCCGGGCAGGTCGAGGTGACCGTCCAGCTGCCGGCCGGCTCCCACCTCGACGCCAAGGCGGCGCTGGCCGAGCTGCGCGGCGTCGGCCGCCTCGG